>JBBSXX010000088.1:0-2530 GCA_038045565.1 Nanobdellota archaeon | reverse complement strand
CCTCGTCGTCGCTTTGCTCCTCCTCGGGCGCTCCGTCGCGCGGGCGTCCTAAGTTCCTCGTTTCGCGGCCGGAGGTCGCCGCGCCGGTCGCTGGTATCTTCGAAGCCGTGGAGTGCGCCGCGACGATTTGGCGCGCGAACCCGTTCGCCGGCTCGGAAGTTAGAAACTCTTGCCGCTGTTTTTTCTCTTCGATATTTCCATGTGGAGGAAAATCGGCATCGCGCGGACGCGGGGACCGCGAAGCACGATAAGCGACGACGCGCGTTTCGCGCCGATCCGCGCGGGGTCGGGCATGTCTCGTTAGCGCCGTGACGACATCGCGCGAGACGGAAATACCCTAATCAAATCGCCGAATACGGTGCCCCCGCGACGTTTAAATTGGAGTGAATTATCTTACCCCAACTTGCGCAGTTAAAAAAGTGACGTCGAATCGGGCGAATAGCGTCCACGCGTGATGGTTTGACGGCCCCAAAAAGTTTTCACTACATCGCTTTTCAAATTCCGATTTTGGATCTCGATTTTCTCCGATTTCTCGTCCATTTCATTTCCGTCGCGCATCACAACAGAGACGATGTTTCTTCGACGAATTTCAAATAATAAAAACGGAAAATCCAACGGCTATTGGGCGCTCGTTGAGTCGTTTCGTGCGCCCGAAGGACCGCGACAGCGGACCGTGTCGTACCTCGGTGAACTCGCGCCGTCGGATCGCGCGGGATGGGCGGAACTTCGGCGGGTACTCAATCGAGAACCAGATCGCGAGGCGTCTCTCTTTCCGGACGATCCTCCCGGCGGTGACGTACCGACAACGATCGAAGTCGACATTCGCGGTGTTCGTGTGGAACGCACGTTGAGTTTTGGAGACGTGTTCATCGGATGGCGATTGTGGCAGGCGCTCGGGTTGGACGAATTTCTGGACGCGCGGATCGAACGCGGCCGAGAGGACGTGTCGTGGTCGCTGGTCGCGGCGATCCTCGCGCTCGCTCGGTTCTGCGAGCCGAGTAGCGAGATGCACATCGCGGACACGTGGTATCGGGGCACGGCGCTCGACGACTTGATCGGCGTCGACGCGGAACTGGTGAACAAGGATCGGTTGTATCGAGGACTTGACGCGCTTCTTCCGCATAAGGAGGCGATCGAGACGCATCTTCGCGAGCGATTCGTTACCATGTTTGACGCCGAATATGATCTGATCTTGTACGACGTGACGTCGACGTATTTCGAGGGCGCGGCGGCGGGGAATCCGCAGGCGCAACGCGGGCACTCGCGCGACAATCGTCCGGACTGCAAGCAGGTGTGCATCGCGTTGTGCGTTACGCGCGAGGGCCTTCCGATCGCGTACGACGTGTTTCCGGGAAACCGAAACGACGTAAAGACGCTGGAGGACATCGTGAACGGCGTGGAAAAGCGTCACGGGCGCGCGAATCGAGTGTGGGTGGTGGATCGCGGAATTTCGTCGGAGAAGAACCTGGCGTTTCTTCGCGCGCGCGGATCGAAGTACGTCGTGGGGACGCCGAAGAGCGGTCTTCGACGATTCGAAGCGGCTTTATTGGAATCGGGATGGTCGGAGGTGCAACCTGGGGTGGAAGTGAAGAAGTGCGCGGGTGAGGGCGACGATGAGACGTTCGTTCTGTGCCGAAGCGGGAATCGGCGGGAGAAAGAGAAGGCGATCCACGCGCGATTTACGGAACGAATCGAGAAGGGCCTGTTAAAGTTGGAGAGTCGTCTCGAAAAGGCGAAGCGAGCGGTTGAGCGCGTCGGAGTCGAGCGGCAAATTGGGCGGCTTCTCCAACGCAATCAACGCGGCGCGGGCGCGTTCAATATCGTCGTCGAGGACGACAGGGGTCGCGCGGGTGGGCTACGTGTGAAATGGGTGCGGGATGAAAAGTGGGCGGCGTGGGCCGCGCTCACGGAGGGGAGCTATCTATTGCGGACGAACATGAACGACTGGGCACCGGAAGATTTATGGAAGACATACATACAGCTCACGCAAGCGGAGTCCGCGTTTCGGACGCAGAAGAGCGAGCTGGAAATTCGTCCGATCTGGCACCACGGCGAGAAGAGAGTTCAAGCGCATATTCTCATTTCGTTTCTCGCGTACGCGATGTGGAAAACGCTGGAGATGCGGATGTCGAGAACGGGCCTCGGGAACGGACCGCGAACATTGCTCAACGAAGTGGCGAAGATAAAAGTATCGGACGTAATTCTTCCGACTACGACCGATAGATCGCTCCGGATCCGATGCGTGACCGACGCGGACGCGGCGCAACGGGCGCTCCTTGATCGCCTCGGTATCGAGATGCCGAAGCGTCTTGGGGTGCCGCGTTGGACGCGGGCGAAAATGTAGTGAAAACTTTCGTCCAAAACGGCGTCAAATCGCCGGATAGACTCAATCTACGCTCCGAACTGCGCAAGTTGGGTTAGTGTAGTCCGATCCGGTTTGTCCGACAAGCGCAGGAGCGTTTAAAGATCGTCGAGGACGATGGCGAAGCCGGCGGCGGGGAGATCGCGGCCGAAGCGGGCGAGGGGGCCG
>JBBSXX010000087.1:0-8531 GCA_038045565.1 Nanobdellota archaeon | reverse complement strand
ACCCTGTAAGCACCATGTTTCCTGTTTAGGGCTGCTTCGATCAAGATCTGACCCATTTCGCAAGAGCACGATCGAACAGGACAAAACATCAACGTCCGATAAAGACTCAATAAACCTTGAGTCACTCGTCTCCTTGCAGCCTGCTTAAAGCTCGCGAGCAAATGGCACAGAGCTAACGTGCCGGCCTAGTCTACAATAAAATCAGAATTAAGCTGTTTATAAGTCTTTTTATATATACATTCAAAAAGATATATTGTACTATAACTATTGTTTTAATATTTATATAAATCAAATTATATGAATAGAAGAAAATTTTTATCTTCAAGCTTAAAAGGTATTGCAACCCTTCCATTTACTAATTTGATTGAAGCAAAAGAGGAAAGAATAGAAAAAAGGAATGAGGAAAGAATAATCATTAGTGGTGCTGGAGACGTCACGTTAGGATTTAATTTTCCTTACATGTTCAATAAAATTTCTGAATTAAATGGAGTTGATAATGCCTATGAATACCCATTTTTAAATGTAAGAAATGTATTTGAAAATTCAGATTTGTCATTAGTAAATTTAGAGGGTGCATTGACTAATTCAGATAAAATAAGACCTAAAAAATTTAATTTTAAAGGAGATCCAAGTTATGCAAGATGCTTAAATGAAGGTAATATTGATATTGTTAATTTAGCTAATAATCATTTTATGGATTATTCAGAAGAAGGTGCATTAGAAACTATTGGATCTTTAAATTCTCATAATGTTAAATATTGCGGAGGAGGAACTAATGAAAATGATTCTTCTTCTTTAAAAGTTATTAATAGGAAAGGAATTAATGTTGGTTTTTTGGGTTTTGCACAAGTAGGAAGATATCCTCCCGCAGGAAAATCATCTGCAGGAACTAATCCATTTGATAATAATTTATGGGATAAAATAGAAAATTCAAAAGATAATTGTGATATTTTAGTTGTATCATGTCATTGGGGAATTGAAAGAAATTCTTATCCAGAAAAATATCAAATAAGGGATGCGAGGAAATTTATTGATTCTGGAGCAGATATTGTTTTTGGTCATCACCCACATGTAATTCAAGGAATAGAAAAATACAATGGAGGAATTATTTTTTATAGTCTTGGTAATTTTATATTTGGTGGGAATTCATTTCCATCTGATAGAGATTCATTTATTGCCCAAGTTGAATGTTCAAAAAATAAAGTTGAATCATATAATATTATTCCAGTTATTACTCATCCTTCTTCAATGGTATTTCAACCATATATCCCTCTCCCTGAAAATCAAGATAAAATAACTGATAAAATAAAAATGAGGTCAATGTAATTAAAGGAGAGTTCGTAAAGAGAACCTTGGTTCTTTTTACTTATTAATTAATATATTTAAAGATTATCCAAACTAAATTTTTCTCTTAACTCTTTTAATTTAGCCTGAATATCGAATTGTTTAATAGTTGCTTCCAAGGGAGTATCATCTCCATATGTATCTTTTATTTTCTGCCTGATTACTTCAGTTATAGAATATAATTTTTCTATCTTCATATATGCTGTTAAAAAATCTCTTGCATTTGATTCAAGTTTAGGAAGAGGATTTTCTATTTCTTCTAAAATGCTTATCTGCCTTAAAATTCTACCTCTACTTTCATCAATTAATTCTTTATCAGTATAAAGTCTTTCAACTTCCTTTTTTCTCGCAGAAATATACTCTTTAAAATTCATTTTATTACCCAATATATTAACAATATGAACATTTAATTTCTTTGATTTCCTATCTCTTGATAATCATTAGCATATTTTACAATATCAAATAAAAGTTCTCTTCCATAAGCTAATGTTTTTTTACTATCATTTTCTATATCAAAAGAAACTCTTTCAATCATTGAACTTATGTCCTCCCCAGTTATTTCAACCATTTACCCATATCCTTACATTCTTCTTCTAGCAATATAAGCTAAACATATAACAAATGTTAGTATTCCTATAATTAAAAGAACATTAAGAACATATAAAAGAGACTTTGTCATAGGGTCTTTTGTATACTCCTGAGCTTTCTCCATTAAATTACCTTTAACATTTTCAGCATCTACATCTTCATTATAAACACTTAATACTCTTCCACTACCAAGTTTTATATTATCAACAGAAACTACTATAGGTTCTTTCTCTGTGTCAACATACTTGAAAGTTGATTCATCACTATCATTCAAAATTGATGCTGCTGAATAAGTTGTAGTTTCTCCAGTTTCTGAATCAGTTGTAATTATAACATAAGTTCTTGTATTTCCATCACTAACGCCAGTATTATCAACACTATATGTTCTTGTATTTCCATTATCTTCAACAATAGTTTCGGTATTTGAATTTGCGTTTGGAATATTAGAGCTTATTGTAATTTTCTTTGTCTTTTCAGCTGTTAAACCTTCATAATATACCTTAGTTTTTATTTCATACTCTCCATTGCTTATGTTTTCAGGTATAGTAAATGAAAAACTTTTTGTTATAGTATCTTTATCTCCATATTTTGCTATTTCAAATTCCTCAGATTTAATATTTATTCCAAGCTCAGAATTCTTAATTTCAATATAAGCATCCTGGTCTCTGCTTCCAGCATTTTCAACCTTCACTTTCATTGTAACTGAATTTCCAGGATTTTGTTCATCAGGAACAATATCAAACTTGCTAATTAACAAGCTGTCTCTCTTTCTTTCAATTCTAACTTCTTTATACACTGAATTACATTCATTGTCGGATGATCTTGCATATACATATATGGCATAATTATCAGATGTTTCTTCTAAGTCTGTTGGTATTTCTAGTGTAAAATTAGAGTCTTCGCTTTTTCCTTTATCAATACTTACCTTAACATTTTTATCATCTATAATTTTATCAGTTGTTAAATCATATAAATATCCCTTCAATTCAAACTTTGTATCATCATTAAGATTATTTCTTACCTTAACCCTTACTTCAAATTCATCTCCAATTTCTAATTTAGATACAGATGGTTTTGTTATATCCAATACCACTCTCGAATCTTTAACATTACACTTTGCACTAGCTCCAACAGCATTAAACTCTGGAGGAAGTTTAAAGTCAGAAACACTAATTTGAATATCTTCATAAGAACTTAAATTAGTGCTGTCTTTAACTAAAAATCTTAAATTATAAATTCCACTCTGGTTGAAATTTGGTATCCATGAAAATGTTCTGTTATTAAAAGAACTTCCTTGGGGCAGATTTTCAGCAGAATATTCTATAGAATCGTTATCAATATCTGAAGCATCTATTTCAAATTCTAGAGTCTGATTTTCAGTTACAAATTTATTTCCAACTCCAGTTAAAACAGGAGCATCTGGAGCGCTTACAATAAATGTTTTATTTTGAGGAGCAAATACATAATTTGTTCCATCATTACATCTTACATTCCATAAATAATTTCCGTCAGGTATATTGCTTAAAGAGAAATTTCCAGAGAAAATTCCATTTGTAAATATTCCATTCAATAAATTTAATACAGAGAAACTTCCACTTGTATCTGTATAAAGTTCGCAAGTTACATTTACAGAATTATCAGTAACATTAAATTCAAGATTTATATTTCTCTCATTTATTGTAAGATTATTTTGATTAATTAAATTAATTATTGGAGATATCATATCAGCTCCATTTAAAAGATTCTTTGTTGGAAGATCATAAACAACAAAGTCTGTTGCAAGATCATTATCTAAAGCATCTTGAATTCTTCCAATAGATTTACCTTCAATAACTCCTGGGGAATCACTTCCATGTCCGTAAGAAACACTGTCTATTACCTCGCCATTACAAGATAATTCAATACTTCCATTATTTTCAACAAGAGAATTAATATCAAAAGCTCTTACAGATTTAGGATTAATACTTCCATTTATAGCAAAACTATTAAAACTATTATTTATAGAACATCCATCTAGTATAATCTGTGTATTTCCAGGATTATAAAGTTCAATCCAGTCATTTCCATTATTTGAAGAAAATTCATTTATCAAAGCTTTAGCCATAACAGTTAACATAAATGACTTTTCATCAATACCATCAAGACCATCACTTACACTAACATCAATATTATACTCTCCAATATCTAAATCGCTAGTACTCCAACTTCCATTTGAGTTTAAAGGTGAAGAAAAACTAAATGTTAAATTATCTCCATCAACATCTGAAGCATTAGGAATTATTGTTATTGATCTTCCGGATAAAACATATTCATCTTGAATACTTTGCAATATTGGATTGTCATTTACTGGCAGAACTTTAAGTTTTACAATGTTGGATTCAACCACGTTTTCCCCATCAGAGACATTGAAACTTATGCTTTCGTCTCCATTCCAATTATTCACATTGGTAAAAATAAACATGCCACTAGCAGAATTAAAGCTTACACTAATATTATTCCCTGTTTTCTTCCCAACAATAACTGATAAATTATTACTTGAAGATTCAGGATCTGAAAAGCTCGATCTAATGTTATCAATACTTAAAGATAAATCAGAATCCTCTACCCATTCAATATCGCTTATATTTAAAATTTGTTTGGGAGCGTCATTAATACAATTGTTCAATAAATCAGAAGAGCCTTTATTTATTTCAGCATTATTGTCATCACAATCACTTCCACTAGAGGTTATTCCTTCATTAGCACATTGTAAAGTTTTATTCATAATTAAATAACCAGCTTTACAATAACCATCTCCATCAACATCAGCTAGATCAAATTTATCACAATTTTCATCAACTCTATTATAAGCTATCTCAGTTCCATTAGGATTTATACTAGCATTATTATCATTGCAATCATTATCAAAAAATCCATCCTGATCTTTGTCCTGACCCTTAATAGACCATTCTAAAGAATTCTTAAAAAGTTTTCTTGTATCAGCAGTCCAGAAGTCAGTTTCAACCAAACCAAAGAATAAACTTCTTCCAACAGTTCTGTTTCCATTTAACATCAAGGTATTAGGTTGTGCAAGAGCAACAACATAATCTCCATTGCTTGGATTTCCACTATATGTTACATATGTAATTCCAATTGGTTTTTGTCCGCTTAAAATATAAGCATTAACTCCGCCAGCATTATAAGCTGTGAATTGGCTTGGAAGTCCTTGAGTTATTGTAACATTATTATTGTTATTCAAATTTAATATACTTCTTGAAAGTATTCCCTGATCTTTAGCCCATCCCCATTGAAAGTCCGTTGTACCCTTTTTATAATAATGATACTGATTAAATATCAAAGAATTATGTTCATTTACAGGAATTCGTGAAGGATTTTGGAAAATATCATTTCCAACAAGAACTAATCTGTATTGTGAAAAATTAGTACTTGAAATTTGACTTTCAGTTACAACCTGGTAACTATAACCTATCTCATTCATGACAGTTGTTATATCACTATTAACTCTGCTTGTTGATTTAACAACATAAGCAATATCTGCTGCATAAACTCCTCCTATTAAAAATATCAAACTTAATGCAATTAATATTAATGTTAGTTTTCTGTTCATTTATCCCTCTCATGATATTTAAGTTTATTCAACTCGCCCCCATTTTTCACCCTTTTTTTTCCTGAAATGTAGAATAAAACCACTACTACAATTATAAGTACAACAGCAACTAATCCTAAAATATAAGCGCCAACATTTTCAAAACCTGGACTTTTTCTTATATTTGTATTTACTTCCGGAAGTTGCCCCTTTTCATATACATTAAGGATAACTAGTGAAGCAAGTCCTGCTCCGTTTTCCTTATCAGAAGCTGGATTAAACTGAACATTTATTTTTGTTTCATATTTTCCAATAGCATCAGAGTATATTGTAAATCTTGCATTTTTCTCCTCTCCAGGCTTTAATATAAAAGCACTATCCAAAATCTTTGTATTATTTTCAAGATCTCCACTAGCAAATATTGTAATATTTGCAGAAACATCGTTATCATTTATTACTCTAATATATCTTTCTACTTTATCTCCACTCTCTGAACTTAAAATCATTCTTGCATTGCCTATCTTTGCAGTCAATGCACTTACATAAACTGAAGAAACAACTAAGATCAATAAAGCAAAAGTTATTGCCAGGACGAAAAATATTTTTTCTTTTTTTTCCATTTTCTTTTCAGTATTTGAGTGACGACAATCTATCAATTATTTTTATCACTTGAGAATTAAATCACTGAAATGAGTATATAAACATTATTATCGTCGAGAAAATAGTTTTTTGTTGTTACTTGTTATTGATGAAGAACTGGTTTATTCTATTAATTTTACACAAAGAGCATCTTGTGCTATTTCCGCTCTTACTTCAAGAGGTATGTTCCTTTCTTGCTTATATAATCTTCTAATATGTATGGCCCCTAACTTTACAATCCAAGGGATTTCAGACTTATATTTCACAAATTTATCTTTAGCTTCTTCTATTGTAGTAGCAATGATCGGATAAGTCTCACTACGTTTTGCGTAATTTGGATAATAGGATTCTCTTTTGTACGTATTCAGTAGCACTTCCTATGTATAAATTTCTTCTTTTAGATTCTACCATTTAAAATAAAAAATTAAGGAGCTTCGCAAATTACATCACAAGTTTCTTCTCCAAGTCTTCTATAGATCTCTTCAAGAGCTATCAATGAACCTGCATATTGATATTTTCCTCCAGATATACTTGCCATAGTTCTTAATAATGGGGCATTAACATGAAGTATTCCATCAACACCTATTGTATATATTTTTACATTATGTTGTTTAGCATAATTAGCAGCATCAATGGCTTTTGCAATTCCGTTCAATCCATTTGGCTTTCCATCAGAGATAAATACAATTATCTTTGTTGTATTCTTTCTTCCCTGGCTTTCAAGTTTATCAACTCCAGCAACTATTGAATTATAATAATCAGTAGTTCCAAATACATGGATTGATAATAATCCTTTTTCTAAATCAGCAGCATTATTGCTTAGATTTCTTATATTTGTTGATTGGGATGAAAATGCAGTTATTCCAATTTTATTTTTTGGATTGGTTTTCAAAGCAGCATAGATAAATTTAGTTGCAACTATTTTTTCAACAAGTATCTTAGGAGGTCCAGTTATTAAAAAAGCACTAAAAGGACTAGCATAACCAAAATATCCGAACGGCATTAGTGTACTGAAACTTCTATCAATTTGAATATCAAAGTCAAATGGTTTCGATTGACACATTTCAACACAACTCTCAACTAAACAGCTTTCTGAACATCCGTCGCCATCATGTACATTACCATCATCACACTCTTCTCCATTTTCAACAACTCCATTTCCACAAGTGTTAATATTTTTATACTTACAGAAACTATCAACAGTTCCCGGATTTTTACATATGTCCTGAGTGCTTGAATTACCATCATTACAGTCTTTATTATTCTTACATATTATTGGGATATTTTCACAGAAACTCTGAGTTGTTCCTGGATTTCTACAAGAATCTAGAGTTAGTCTATTACTATCTTTACAATCAGAATCTGAGAAACATGAAATATCAACACAAGATCCCTCGAAACACATTTCATTACAGTTTTCAACCACCTCAGCAGTTATATTGGTCTGACAATAACTATTTGGAGTTCCAGGATTTAAACAAGTGTAATTTATTATATTATGATAAACACCTGTATCAACACAATAACTTTCAGAGATTGTATCATTTCCACAATCACTATTTTGATCGCATGTTATTTGAGGAAGACAAGCTCCATTTGAACAACTATAATTACAAACCTGAACAAGAGTATTATTTATGCTTGATTGACAGTTATTGCCAATACATGAAGGAGTTGTTGTTTGATTCATTAAACTATTTCCATCGCAGAATAAAATAGTTGTTACGTTTCCACACTGAGAATTTGAGGTACACTCTAAAATTTCATGATCACAGAAAGCATCATTATTTTCTTCAACACACATATCAGTTGTCTGAGCATTATTATCATTACAATCACTTACTAATCTAGGGGTCTGACTTACAACACAATTACTCTCAAGAGTTGCAGGATTTACACAAGTTGCATTTTGATATGTTTTATATATATCATTACTAGTACAAAAATTATTTCCAATAAATCCTGTTACACCACAATCAACATCAGCAACACAATTTACTTCAGTATTTCTACAATAACTTTGAGGAGTTCCAGCATTAACACACTGATCTATTGTTCTAATACTATTATCATTACATTGAGAATCAGTTGAACAGATTATATTAGGCTGATTACATGCCCCATTAGAACATCCATAAGAACATTGTTGTACTATGACTTCATTTGTATTTGATTGACAATTATTTCCAACACAAGAAGGAGTTGTTGTTCTATTAATAACTGAATTTCCATTACATGTTAAAACACTTGTTATAGAACCACACTGACCATTGTTTATACATTGTAAATTATTATTTTCACAGAAACTTTGAGTTGTTCCTGGATTTATACAATTATCACTTGTCTGAGCATTATTATCATTGCAATCAGAATT
>JBBSXX010000086.1:0-2739 GCA_038045565.1 Nanobdellota archaeon | reverse complement strand
ATAATAATAATAATAATTAAATATAGTTAAAGTCCTAGTTTTTTATGAATTTTAATAAATCCTTAGTTTTAATGTTAGCTAGTTATACAATTTCAGGAGTAAGTATTTTTGGAAGTTATTATTATATTAATAAATCGGGAGAAATTTCAAAAAGATATGATAGATTTGAAATTAATGATTCAGAAAAAAGAGAAATTATTTACGAAAGGAATGCATATTTATTACCAGCAGGTATATTAGCAACTTTAGGAATTTCAGCTGGAATGGTAGGATTTTTTTCTCAAAGGAATTATAGGGATAGAGTGGATAGATAATTTATATCAGTTTTCAAATCACATTTCATCTTTGCAAGATTCACAGATCATTCTGCCATCAATGCCTTCTAGAATATCAAAATTACCACATTCTTCACATGGAGCTTCTATAGATTCTCCCTTAATAACTGATTTACTTCTTTCTGCTTTTTGAGATTCTTCCTTTAATTTCTCAAAGCCTCTTGACTGTTCAAATATTTCAGGCATAAACTTTACCATATCTTTTAATGTTATATAACCAATAATCTTTTTTTTGGAAAGAACAGGCATTCTTCTTATTTTGAATTTATTCATCTTTTCAAGAGCCAAATCTAATGTTGCTTCTGGTTTAATTGTGATCATTTTTCTTCTTGCAAAATCCTTAACAGGTATGGTTTCAAAATCTTTTGATTTTTTAGTTAATGCCCAAATGATGTCTTTTTCAGTAACAATGCCATGTAATTTATTTCCTTCTTTGACAACTATGCTTCCAACTCTATTTTTAATCATTTTTCTTGCGCAATCCATTAAAGAAGTATCTGGATGTGTATGAACAAAATTACGGGTCATTACATCACCCACACGAATTTTTGTAGCCATTTTAACCATAATATTTAGGATATGGAAGTTTATATAATTTAGGAAAGAAAGAGTAGAATTGAGAGAGTATCTAAATTTTTAAAAATCGAGGATTTTTATGTTTTCTATCTTGTATAATTAAAGAGGATAAAAGAGGTAGCTTTAAAAATGAGTGAGAAACAACCTATTTATGTATTGCCTGAAAATGTGCAAAGGCTTATAGGCCAGGATGCTCAGAGAAATAATATACTTGCTGCTAGAATAGTTGCTGACACTGTAAAAACTACTCTTGGTCCTAAAGGGATGGATAAGATGCTTGTTGATTCTGTTGGGAATGTTATTGTCACAAATGATGGGGTTACTATATTGAGGGAGATGGAAATTGAACATCCTGCTGCTAAGATGATAGTAGAAATTGCTAAAACACAGGAGAATGAGGTTGGAGACGGAACAACCACTGCTGTAATGTTAGCTGGAAAACTATTAGAAAATGCAGAGAAACTTCTTGATAAAAAAATACACCCCACAGTTATTACTAAAGGTTATCAGATGGCTGCTGAGAAATCTATGGAAATACTAAATGCACTTGCTATGAGAGTTACAACTGAAGATGAAAAAACTTTAAGACAGATAGCGATTACATCAATGACTGGGAAGAGTGTGGAAGGGGTGAAAGAAAAATTTGCGGAAATTGTTGTAAGTGCTGTAAAGCAGATTGAAGATATGGGGAAAGTAGATCTTAATAATATTAAAATTGAAAAAAGTAAAGGAGATAGTATAAAAGAAACCGAATTAATTTCAGGTATTGTTCTTGATAGTGAGAAAATAAATATTGATATGCCTTCAAGTGTTGATCATGCTAGGATCGCATTACTTGATTTTGCCCTTGAGTTGAAGAATCCTGAAATTGATACTAAAATAAGTATTTCTTCACCTGAACAATTGCAGGGATTTTTAGATTCTGAAGAAAAAATGATTAAGAATATGGTTGAGAAAATAAAATCTTCAGGAGCTAATTGTGTGTTTTGCCAAAAGGGAATTGATGATATTGCTCAGTATTATTTAACAAAAGCAGGAATTTATGCATGCAGAAGAGTTTCAAAAAATGATTTGGAAAAATTGGCTATGGCTACTGGGGGAAAAATAATTAGTAATTTAAATGAACTTTCTTCAGAAGATTTAGGAAGTGCTAAAAGAGTTGAAGAGATTAGAAAATCAAATAATTGTCTTACTTATGTTAAAGGATGTATTAATCCAAAAGCAATTAGTATTTTTATTCATGGAGGAAGTGATCATGTCATTGATGAAACTGAGAGAGCAATAAAAGATGCTTTGGGTGATGTGGCTGCTGTTTTAAAAGATGGTATGGTTGTTGCTGGTGGAGGAGCTGTTGAAATTGAATTAGCAAAGAGATTGAGAGAATTTTCTCAGACTTTATCGGGAAGAGAACAATTGGCTGTTGAGGAATTTGCAGGAGCTCTAGAAAATATACCAATTACTCTTGCTGAAAATGCTGGATTAGATCCTATAGATATAATTACTGAACTTAAATCTGCACATGATAATGGGAATAAGACTTTCGGGTTGAATTTGTTTAATGGAAAAGTGGAGGATACATTTAATGCTGGAATTATTGAACCATTAAAAGTAAAAACTCAGGCTATTTCTTCAGCAAGCGAAGTTGCTACGATGATTTTGAGGATTGATGATGTTATAGCTAGTGGTGGAATAAATAAGAATCAAAGCAAGGATTATTCTAGAAACATTAATGGGATGGGATTTTGACTAAATTTTAATCCTAAAAAAAACCCTCTATCTTTAGACTTCAAGATTATCTATCTTGAGAGTGATCAAGAATTTCATTCTT
>JBBSXX010000085.1:4548-14715 GCA_038045565.1 Nanobdellota archaeon | reverse complement strand
TTACCAACTATATTTTCCTATAGCCATTTTATATAAAGCAACTATCAATAAAACAGGATAAATAGTCAAATAAACAATCATATAAAAAGGTATTGAAATAAATTTCTTATCTCCTAATTCTTTATCTTTTATTAAATAAAGGCCAAAAAATGTGAAAAAAGCCCCAAGTAAAAACATTACAGCTCCAAAATAATTTAAGATACTGGGAGCAAAATTAATATCTTGTAAATAAAGTAAAGCAGTGCCCCCATATATAGAATATTTAGTAACAAGATAATATGATAAAAATCTTTTGAAAATAAGATAACCAAAGACAAAAAGTCCCATAAGACCTAAGAAAGTTGAAATTGCAAAGAAAGGAATGACAAAAAGTCCTAACATTTTTTCTCTAAAAGTATATTTTTTATATTTCCAAAGTGTCTGAGTTCCTCCAATAATCCATCTAATTCTCTGCCTTGCCCACTCTCTGAATTTGGTTGGAGAGTGAGAATAAACACTAGTTGCTAAAGACATCCTAGCAACATATCCTCTTTTTAACAACCTCCATACAATTTCAATATCCTGAGTTAAATTATTAACATCAAATAAACCAACCTCAAGAAGTATTTTTTTTCTATATAATGCAAATGGACCTGGAGTAACATATACTCCATCAACCATATCTAACAATTTTCTACTAAAAGCAATTGAGGCATATTCAATAGCCTGTAACTTCTGCATAAATGTTTTTGGATTTCTAACAAGAACACTACAAGTAACCCCACCAACCTTTTCATCCTGCTGTAAAAATCCTAGCATTTTTTTTAAAGCATCTTTTTTAGGCATTGAATCAGCATCTGCAACAGCAATATAATCATATTTAGCAGCTTTAATCCCAAGATTAGTTGGCTCAGCAGCACCTCCAGAATTTCTTGAATTAACAATTAATTTAACGTTAGAATATTTGCTAGCATAATTTTTAACAATCTCAGCAGAATTATCTTTAGATCTATCATCAACAACTATAATTTCAATTTTATCTTTAGGATAATCTAAATCCAACAAAGCCTCAATAGCTTCGCCAATAACTTCTCCCTCATTATAGCAAGGCATTACAATACTAATACCTTCAAATTCCTTAACCTCAGGATAATCAAATAGTTTTTTTCTATTCTGTAAAAAAACAAGGAATAAAAAGGAAATCATGTAAAGTCCGATAAAAATGTAAATGAAAAATATTATTTCTATAAAATTTAAGGCCATTTTTAATTTTTATCATGAATTTAATATGTAATACATCTAAATTATTTTACATTATTTAATACATTCGTAATTATGTTTATTCCATTAATAGTTACATTACCTATTATTCTTCCTGATTATCATTAGGAGTATTAGCATTATCAGATTCATTAATTTTATTTTTCTCTTTCTTTACCAAGTTAAAATAATTATAAAACTCCTCACTCAAATTTAACTCTCTTGTTCTTCCAGATCTTTTGCTATTAACTAAACCTAAATCAACAAATTTCCTTATATGTTCATACGCTTTATTCCCCCTCATGGCAATTATTTTAGCTTGAGATACGGGTTGTTTATGTGCAATTACAGCAAGAGTCTCCTGTTCTGCCTTTGTAAATTCATTATTCCCTGTTGCTAATTTATTTACTATGTCTATATACTCTGGTCTGACATCCATCTTCCACATATCGCTCTTTTTAATAATTTGAATTGCAGAGCCCTCATCATATTTTTCAATTATTTTATTCAAACACTGATTTAATAAAATAGGGTTTAAATCAGTTAAAGCAACAAGCTCCTCTCCACTTAAAAACTTACCAGAAATAAATAAAGCAGCTTCTACTTTCTTAAGATTTTCAATATCTCTAGCATTATCAAGTTCTTCCACAGTTCCCTTGCTTAAGTCCATGTAAACCAGAAGAATGTAGTATTTTAAAGGCTTTTGTAACTCGCTTTCATCTATATCTGAGGATAGTAAGCCAATCTCATTTTTATAGAAGCATTACCAGTCCTTCTTGCTTCTTCAATTTTATATGTAAGTAAATCTTGACTACTTAATCCAAAAGCAGCTCCTGAAGCTTGATACCTTCTTTGCTGTCCCATTAATCTATGGTGTCTTTCAGAAAATTCATCTAAACTATCACTAGGAATACTAGGATCGTGACAATCTCTAAGAATTGCTTTCATAACTGGCTCTTTTAAATAAACATACTCTATTTCAGAATTGCTGTGAGGAAAATCATTTAATTCACCTTCCAATTTTCTTAATCTGTCTTGTCCTAATTTTTCTTCAGGGCTTAAAACAATTCCTATAGTTGCCTTAGGAAAATATTTTCTAATTCCAAGGTAATCCCATAATCCCATAATAATTATAGAAATTTAAAATATTTAAAGATTATTGTAGAATAAACTTATTCAGAAAAGACATCTTGCACATAACCTTTTACAGTAGGATAACATCTTCTTACTATTCCTCTAGAATCTTTTGGTAAAACAGGTGAAACAATAATTCTTTGTTTACCATTACTTGGATTTTCCAAAATAGGTAATATATATCCATCATCAGCCATTCTATGCATTTCATATGCTGCTGCTAATGATTCTCTAATAACTTCTCCTTCACTTAAACCAGTTCTTTGAACAAGATCTTCTAAAAGAGATAGGTTGCGTAAATCAAATAAAACTGTTTTTGTATATTTTTCACCCATAACTAAATTAATTATTTAGTATTTTTAAACATTATTATAAAACAAAAAACAAGGAGGAAAACCTCCAAAAAAAATTTAATTAACTTCTCTTAAATCAACTTATCTAAAAGTCTGGATGCCTAAATCAGACATCTGTGGCCTTAAGTTAGTTGACTCATAAGCAGATCTTCCAAGTACATAAGGTGAATTAACTCCAGTCATGATAGTAATAACTCTAATCTTTCCTGCGAATTCTTTGTTAATTCTTGCTCCAATAATAACCTGTGCCTCTGGGTTAAGGTTTTCAGTAATTAAGTTTCCTATATTACTAAATTCCTCAAGTTTCATATCAGGACCACAAGTTATGTGTATTAAAGCTCCAGTTGCACCTCTATAATCTACATCCAATAACGGATGAGTTAAAGCCTGTCTTACAGCTTCATCTACTCTGTTTTGAGTATCTGATTCACCGATTCCTATTACAGCAACATCTCCATTCTTCATAATAGCTGATACATCTGCATAATCCAAGTTAATCAATGAAGGCAAGGTAATTGTTTCCACGATTCCTTTTATCATTGTACTAACAAGTTCATTTGCAACTGCAAAAGCCTGTTCGATTGGTAGATTTCCTGCAATATCAACAAGCCTATTGTTATCAATAACAATACAAGTGTCAACAGCATCTCTTAGTTCTTGTAAACCAAATTCTGCTTTATCAATTCTTGATTTTTCACATTCAAAGGGCATTGTTACAACACCAATTACAACTGCTCCAGCCTCTTTAGACATCTGAGCAAAAACTGGTGCAGCTCCTGTCCCTGTCCCTCCACCCATTCCAGCAATGATAAAAGTCATATCAGCTCCTGAAACAGATTTTTTAATTTCACCTAAAGATTCTTTAGCAGCTTCTCTTCCCTTGTTAGGGTATCCTCCGCAACCAAGTCCTCTTGTAAGCTCTTTACCAATCAAAATCTTTTCATCTGATTTAGTAATACTTAAATGAAGGGCGTCTGTATTCGCAGAATAAACAGTTGCTCCACTTATCCCTTTGTTGAATAACCAAGTAACAGCATTACATCCTGCTCCTCCAACACCAAAAACCTTGATATTAGCCTTTCCAGCTCTTAATTCATTGAAATTGATGCTATGAGCTTCAGCATTCTGTATTGCTTCCTTTGCAAAATCCAAAACCATTTCTCCTCTTTTTAAACCTCCTTTCAATTATATGGAATAAACAACAAATAGCTTATTTATATAGTTTATTCTAACAAAAAATCTAGTTTTGGAAAAATTGTTGAGGGTTGATAAATAAAAACCTTGCAGGTTTCTATGCATCCAGCCTTATGAAAGGAGAGTTCATAACCAGAAGAATCATAGATTCTTTGGTCCAGAGAATTTCATTCTCCTGGAAGAGAACCTTGGTTCTTTTTATTGGGATACTTCCCTTATTTTGGAAACTTTAGATTGTAAAATCTGAAGTATAGGAATTTATTCCTATTAACCTTTTTCAAAAAGGTTTATTTTTATTCTAGCAAAAAAATAGAAAAATACCAAAGTTAAATTTATTTTCCCAAAATATCAAGTCTTTCCATAAGATTTTCAGTCTCCTCAATTTGCAATCTCTGATCCAGAATTGCATTAATTCTTTGCATTTCTCTATCAATTATTTTTTTCTTTTCTACATTAGAATTTTTTTCCTTAATTTCTTTTTTATACTTTGGAATGTTGTGATCAGCAAAGGAGTTATTATCCCACCTAATATATTGATCTACTGTAGGAATAAGATAGTTTTTCACAGCTGGACAAAAGGCAAAATAAAAACCTCCAAGGATAAAAGTTCCAATAACTGCTGAAGGAATAATATATCTTTTATTAAATTCATAAACTGCTTCAGACATTTCATTAACAAAATATCCTATAGATCTCTCCAAAGAACTAACAACTTCTTTCATCAGTTTGAATATAAATAAAACTGGCTTTTTAAATATTAATTTACTGGAGTTTTAAGAAGAATATTTTCTTAATTTTTCTTTAAACTTATCTAAATCTCCAATTAAAATATGTCCTCCGCCTGCTGCAGCATGACCTCCTGAAAAACTTCCCCTAAAATCTTTTAAAATTTCTCCTAAAAATTCCTTGACATTTATTTTCTTATCGGCCCTTCTTGCAGATATAATATATTTATTTCCCTTCTTATAGAGAATCAAAATTGTTTTATCTCTATATTTAACACTAGAGAGTGTAGCAACAATAGACCTTACAGGATATTTTTCTTTTTTTAAAACACAAAAATAAACTCCTTCAAAAAGTTCTTTTTCATTTTCAAAATTATTTAACTGTTTTTTTATTTCAGCTTTAATAATCTCAGCTTTCTTTCTAAGATTTTTAATATCCTCAAAATTATCTTTAAGCATATCAAAAGCTTTCTTCAAATTATCTTTAAAATAAATTAAACTTAAAACAAGTTCCCATTGTAAATCCCAGAACTTTCCTGATTTTCTTATTTCACCATGATCATTCTTAATTATCTCGAACTTATCTCCATATTTTAAAAATATTTTCTTCATAAATTCTTGATTGTTAAAATACTGCCAGTCGCCAATACAAGCAACGGCAACTAACCAATCAATTTTATCAAGAATTTTATTTTTATCAACTTGAGAAAAAAGCTTATAACAAAGATAGGCCGCACACTCTCCCTGAACATTAATAAAAGTGATTTTATTAGAATTAAAGTCTTCATTAAATAAATGATGGTCAATTAATAGTATATCAGCAAAAAGTCCTATTTTTTTAACAATTTGGATATCATCAACAGATAAATCACTAAATATCACTTTGTTGATTTTTCTAGCTTTTAATTCCCTTATCAAATTGCTATTTATTTCATCATATCCCACAAGTTTTATTAGCTTTGGTTTAACAATTTGAGAAACAACTTTATAATTTACCTTACAAGATGTTAGACCATCTAGATCAGTATGAGAAATCAAAGCAACTCTATCTTTAGAGTTAAGATTTTTAACAAATTTTAAAAATTTATCATTACTTCCAGCAGAAAATTTAAAATCAATTTCTTTATTAGACATAATAAGATGAAAATTAAAAGATACTATATAAAGGTTTATTATATAAAAAATAAAATATTATTATGTGGGGACTTAAAATAATATAGAAATTATATTTAACATTTAATTATCCAAATTATATTTTAAAAATTATTAGTATTATTACCTATTGCTCAATAAGCAGCCTTATTTAAAATCTGTGCATTTATTCCCCTAGCCTTACACAATTCAACAAATCTTTGTGCATCTTCAAATTCTCCTTCTTCTGCGCTTTTAACAACTCCAGCACCATAATGCATTGGAATTGCTAAATGAGGATTTATTACAATAGCCGCCTCCACTGCTTCTTCAGCAGTCATAACATAAGTCCCAGAAACAGGCAATAAAGCAATAACCTCTTCGCCTTCTTGAGAAATATATTTCAAGTTTTCCATCTCTGGAATTTTATCAGTATCTCCTGCATGATAAATTATAACATTTCCAAGTTTCAATAAATAACCCATCCAATTTTCATCCTTTGAATGAAATTCCTTTCCAATATTATATGCTGGGAAAGGATAAATATCTAAGCCAGCAGCTTTTAGTTTAAATCCAACACTAGCAATATTTATCTTTAACATTTTATCGCCAAGAATTTTATTTATCTTACTCTGACAATCAATTGGAATTACTATCTCTGTATCATCTTTACACAATTTTTCAATATCTTTCAAGCTACAATGATCATGATGCCCATGAGTAATTAATATCAAATCAGCTTTCCCAACCTTATCAGGGACATTATAGGGATCAATAACAATCCTCTTTCCATCAAGTGTAGTAATAAAAAACCCGTCATGCCCAAGAAACTCTATCTTAACACCTCTTATATTTAACATTTTTGTACTCTCACTTGTTTGGAAACCTTTTTGAAAGGTTTACATTTATCATCTTTTCTAAAATCTTAGTTTATTTATAAATTTAATGCAACTAAAATGTATCTAATATATTTACAAATAATTTTCTAACATAAGAGTAAAGTCATTGAAACCTTTACTTCTATAAAATTTAACTGCTTCTGTATTTTGAGCAGATGCTTCAACCTTTATAATTTTAACTTTATTATTCTTGCACCATTTAAGAAATTCTTCATAAAGCTTACTTCCAACTTTTAAATTTCTATATTCCTTTAAAACAAACATATTTTCTAGTTCAGCTGTTTTTGGTAGATTTCTAATAGATTCTCCAGAGGTTATTCCTCCGACTAAATAACCTACAACTTGATTATTTTCCAAAGCAACAAAAGCACAGTTATTTTTATTTAGTATTTTCTTCTTAAAGTATTTTTCACCAGTTTTTCCAAATGTCCAATTACAGTTTAAAAATTTGTCATATTCTTTAGATTCTTTTTCAAATAGAAGAAGATTTAATTTTTGTATATCTTTTAAGTCCTTTAAGCTAGCTTTTTTAATATCCATAATCAATAAAAGAAATTCCTCTTTATTAAATTTCCCCTCAACCATAAGTTTTGTGTACACAAAACTTTATTAATCTTCAAGTTATTTAAATTAAAATGGCAGCAAGAGGTGATGTTCTTCCAGAGACCCAGTATATTAGATGGCTATCTGAACTAAACAAGTCTTCAGGACCTATAGCCGGCGGAAAGGGTGCAAATCTTGCAGAAATGTTCAATTCTAAATTTCCAGTTCCTCCGGCATTTGTTATAACAACAAAAGCCTATTATCATTTAATAGAATCAACAGGAATAAAAGAAAAAATATATGACCTTTTAGAAAGTATAGATGTTGATGACACTCAAGATTTGGAAGAAAAAGCAAAAGAAATAAGACAGCTTATAATTCATGTAGATATTCCTCAAGATATAAAACGTGAAATTTCAGATGCATATGAGGATCTAAGTGTTGATAAAACAATGATGTCAAGTGCAGGAAAGTATGCCCATCATATTCTAAAACACACTTCAGAACCAATTTTTGTTGCAGTACGTTCTAGTGCAACAACAGAAGATTTAGATGATAGCAGTTTTGCCGGCCAACAAGAATCTTATCTAAACATAAAGGGGAACAATGAATTAATGCTTTCAATAAAAAAAGTATTTGCAAGCTTATTCACAGCAAGAGCAATTTACTATAGAAAAAAACGTGGATTTAGCAAAGAAAAATTTGCTTTAGCAGTTGTTGTTCAAAAAATGATTGACTCTGAAAAATCAGGAGTCATATTCACAAAAAATCCCATAAACAAGAACAATAATGTTGTTTTAGAAGCTGTTTTTGGTTTAGGTGAAGGAATAGTTTCAGGAATGATTAAACCAGATCATTATGAGGTTTCAGACGACCTTAAAATAGTAGAGAGAAAAATTTCTGAGAAAAAAATAGCTTTAGTAAGAGATTCTCAAGGAGATACAAAAGAAGTAAAGTTAACTCATGTTAAAAGTAATTCTCAAGTCCTTGAAGAACATGAAATAAAATCTCTTGCAAATTATGCATTAAGAATTGAACATCACTATGGAAAACCCCAAGATATAGAATTTTCAATTGAAGGATCAGATATTTATATTGTTCAGTCAAGACCAATAACAACTCTATCTCAAGATAAAGATATTCAAGAAATAGATGATAATGAACATAAAGAAGTTCTTCTTTCAGGTTTAGGAGCTTCTCCAGGAGTAGCTTCGGGTAAAGTAAGAATAATCAAAGACCTAGCCCATTTAAATAAAATCCAGAAAGGAGATATTTTAGTTACAGAAATGACAAATCCAGATATGGTTGTAACAATGCAGAAATCTGCAGGAATTATAACAGATGAAGGAGGAGTAACATCTCATGCGGCAATAGTTAGTAGAGAAATGGGTATACCAGCAGTTGTTGGAACAGGCAACGCAACAAAAATCTTGAAAGATGGCCAGATAGTAACTGTTGATGGATTTAAAGGGATGGTTTATGAAGGAGAATCAAAAGCGAGAATAGTTGAAATAAAACCTATTAATCAAGAAACAAATACTAAAATAAAAGTTATTCTTGATATACCTGAATTTGCTGAGAGAGCAGCAAAAACCCAGATTAAAGCTGTAGGACTTTTAAGACTTGAGGGAATAATTGCCTCATCAGGAAAGCACCCTATGAAATTCTTGAAAGAAGATAATCTAAAAGAATACACAAAAATAATTCAAAATGGAATTGAAAAAATTGCAATGCACTTTGAAGAGATATGGATAAGAACCTCAGATATTAGAAGTGATGAATTCTCAAATTTAGAAGGCTCTCCAAAAACAACAGAAAGTAATCCAATGCTTGGACTTCATGGAATAAGATTCTCATTAAAGTATCCTGAAATATTAAAATCAGAGCTTGAAGCAATAAAAAAATGTGCTAAATCATTCCCAAACAAATCATTTGGAGTTATGATACCTCAAGTAATTTCTGTTGAAGAGGTTAAAGCAACAAAGGTATATGCTCATGAAGTAGGCTTAATTCCCTTAGATAATATAAAACTTGGAATAATGGTTGAAACACCGGCAGCCTGTTTAGTGATAAAAAATTTATTAAGAGAAGGTTTAGATTTTATCAGCATAGGAAGTAATGATCTAACACAATATACTCTAGCTATTGATAGAAATAATGAATCAATTCAAAACCTATATAATGAATTAAATCCTGCTGTTTTAAACGCAATAAAAAGAGTGATAAGAACTTGTAAAGAACTTGGAGTTGAATCAAGTATATGCGGTCAGGCAGGAAGTAATAAAGAAATGGTAAAATTCCTTGTAGAAAATGATATAGACTCCATCTCAGTTAACGCAGATGCTGCAAGTGAAATTTCAGAATATGTTGCAGAATTAGAAGCAAAAAAATCATTCAACAATCTTGAGGAAAATATAGAAGAGAGTGAAAAAGAAAACCAAATAATTACAACTCATCAATACCCTGAAAAAAATAGTTATGACAATTACAATTCTGATTCTGAATCTAATTCAGAAGAACAGGTACAATATGCTGAAATGGGTTCAGCCAATGAAGAAGGAAATGAAGAACAGGGTAACATAGAAAATAATCACGAACCTAATCAAGAAAAAACAGAAAAACATAATTTCTTCACAAATATAGGCAAGCATATTGAATCCAGAATAAATGAACAACTGGAAAAACATGCAAGAAAATCAGGTACAGAAAATAATAAACAACCAAAAAATCAAGAAAAAAATCAAGAAACTTTAGATGAAAAAATAGATCCAGAAGAACTAATAGAGATTACAGATGAAAACAAAGATACCTTTCTAGACATTTTCTAATAAGATGCCTTTGTCACCCCTACTCAGTAAACACACATAGAAAGCTTTATAAACTCCAGATTCTCAGATTTTATATTAATAATTAATAAAATAAAAATAAATAAAGAGAAAAATAAAATGA
>JBBSXX010000085.1:0-4448 GCA_038045565.1 Nanobdellota archaeon | reverse complement strand
AAAATAAAATGAGTCTTGAAGATAAATTAAGAGAAGAAATATTCCAAAAAGGGAATAATAATGGAAGAATTGAATCTATAGAAAAATCTCTAAAAGAAGGTAAAAATCCTTACAACCCAAGCAATATTGAATTCTTACTAGATTACTCTGGGCAGGAAATGACTGATACTCAAAAAAGAGCTCTAATGACACAACTTCCTGATAGAGTTGTAAAATCAGTATTAGATAAAGAAATTCCAGGATTTAAGAAAAAATCTGAAAAAGAGCTTTCAGATACAGTAGCTCCAGTATATTCAGCTGTTCTTGATGAATTATCAGGTTTAATGCCAGAATCTTTAATCCAATTAGCTTATGAGACTCCAGCTTATGAAATTGATAAAAATGAAAAACATAATAAAATAGTTAAAATAAAAAAGGGAGCTGACAAGCTTAAAAAAATGGCAGCTGATGGAGATGTAAAAGCATATATGGATTCTATAAGAAGTAAAATTGTAAAAGATGCTTTAGCTACATATGGTGAAGAAGATTTCCTTAAAAATTTAATAAATGCTGATTATAAAGCTGCTCAACAAGAATTTGAAATAAGTTTCTATGATACAGTACAAGAAGGGGATAAAGTTAAACTAGTTTACAATCCAAAAATTGCATTAGAATACTTAAAATCAAATGAAGGAGTAGCTGAAGATAAAGATAAACCAAAGATTTATGCTGAAGCAGGCAAAGTTTATTCAGCAATTATTGGAAAAATTATAGAAGATCAGCAAAAAGCTCAGCAAGCAAAAACTCCCTAATTAGTTTTATTAAATTTTAAATTATTTTGAAGGCAAACTTTTAGAAACTAAATCAACCATAACTCTAAGAAATTCTTGAGTTCTTCCTTGCCACATATCAATATCATTTCCTTTTACCTCTCTAATTTCTCTGTGAACAATTTTTCTATGTAAAACATATAAATCCCTATACCAAGTTACATAATCTAGTTTTAACATTCTATTATCAACAAAAATTTCTTTTAATAAAGCGGGGATATGTTCAGGAGATGGAGGAGAAACATTATAAGCCATTAAAGCAGCTTGGGCAGAATCAACCATTGCCCAGAATAATCCTTCAACACTTCCAAGCTCTGCGAATTTACTTCTTGAAAAATGTTCAGGAGCTCTTTGAAGAGCATTATGAATTGCTTCAGGTGTAGATTTTATTCTGCCCTGAATTAATAAAGCCTTTAAAGGATTGAAAAATCCTCCAATATCTATAACAGCTTCCCCATATCTTAAAATATTTAACACAGTAGGATCACCTCTCATCAAGTCTTCCCACCATGTAGTAAGTTTAACAGTTGTTATATGCAATTCTTTAGTATAAGGATGTGAAGATGCGATCTTTCCAATCTCTTCCCTATACCATGCAATTAATTCCTGATCCCAAGATATTGATGCATCATCAATAATAACAACTAAATCCACATCAGATGAAGCAGTTGCATTTCCTTTAACAGAACTTCCAAACAAAACAATAGCCTTCACCATTTTGTCAAATTTTTTATAAACTTTAACAGAAAAATCCATTGCAATATCTCTTTCAGTTTTCAAATCTAGTGTAGGATATCTCTTATCCTTCACAACTTTAACTTTTTTAGAACGCTTTTTAGCCATTTTATTTGTTTTTATTTTGGAAACCTTTTTTTAAAAGGTTTATCAAGTATTACTCTTTTTTACAACAATCCTAAGATAATTTTATTTTTAAATGTTTACAAAGTAGTTTTGGAAACCTTTTTTTAAAAGGTTTATTTTTAAAAGTATTGGTTTGTTGAAAAGGTTATTTAGGAGTCAATAAATATGTAATGATAACTATAGATATTACAATTGCTATAAATAATGTAATTAAAATTATTTCAAATCCTCTTTTAATATTATTTTTCATTTCTTTCAAATAAGGCATATTTATCAGAATTATTATGCATTGCCTAATTAAAAAAACTAATTATTACCTAAAATTACTCCATAGGTGTTCCAGAAAGACCAGATCCTTTTCTCTGAATCTGACCACCAAGTTCTGTTGGAAGTGTTGAAAATCCCCCACCATACATTGAAAAATGTTGTTCTGGAAGCATTGTCCCAAATCCCCCAAAATAATTTCCATATCTCATAGCAGCCTGATTCCATGAAGGTCCGTTATCAGAATAAATAGGAGATGAAAAGGCTGCAAAAGTTTCAACTAATGGAGCAGTTTTGAAATGCTGCCACCAATCCCCAACTTCAATAACTTTTTGAACATTTTTAATCTTCTCACCAAATTTAGCAAACTCTTCTTTTAACGGAACATTTCCCATTCCCATTGGAAGTTCTGTATGCTCAAAACCAAAATTAT
This sequence comes from Nanobdellota archaeon, assembly GCA_038045565.1. Taxonomy (GTDB): domain Archaea; phylum Nanobdellota; class Nanobdellia; order Pacearchaeales; family GW2011-AR1; genus JACPLR01. The sequence continues at coordinate 2,081 of JBBSXX010000085.1, read as the reverse complement.
CAGAAAGATGAACATGTTTTAAATAAGGAGAAATTGTTTCAGCCTCTTTTATTAAATCTTTTTTATCAAATCCAAATTTCCGGATCATATTTATATGGCCAACATCCCAAGTAGCTCCAATAGTCTTCTCTGAAGCTTTCTCTGCAGCTTCTCTTGAATATCCTTCTTTAACTAAACCATCTTCAAATTTTTTTCTTGATTGATCAATAAGTTTTTTAAGATCTTCTGCTCTGCTTAATCCACTTCCAGCAGGAGGGTTTTCTATACTTATTATGGGAGCTGAATCATCTTTTCCAAACTTTTTATAAGAGTTCAAAGCAACATTAGCAAAAGTAGTGGAAGATTTATCAATAACAAAATCATTGAAAGGTTGGAATATTTGAGGTTTGCTATCCATCTTTTTCAAAATATGCAAACCATCCTGTATAACAACGCTTAATGCTCCAGAATCATTATTTTCAAGTCTAGGATATAGTTCATGAACCTCTTTTTTAAAATGGTTAAGCTTTTCTAAATCAATTTTATTATTATGTTCAAGAGCATTTTTATAAGCTATATCAAACAAAGTTTTAAGATCATTGTAAGAATTTCTTAAATAAATATTTCTTGTTTCATCTCCTTCACTCCCAGGAGAAATTAAATACTGGGCAAGAGCAGGAGAATCTTTAACAGCATCTTCAAATTTTAATTTTCCAGCATCTATTTCATGTTGTATTACTTTAACTGGTTCAGGAAGTCTTTCTCTTCCACCCCTATTTTCAGCTATATCAGCATAGTATGCAAATTGCCTAAGGGTGTCTGTCCATTGCTCATTATTTATCCTGTTTAACTCTTTAGCTGGATCAAAAGCCTCTTTTTTTTCACTTGCACTTTCTGGGAAATATCTTTCAGTTTCTTTAATCATATTAACTTTTCCAGTTCTTGGATCAACAATATACATGCCAGTCTGTTTTTCTTTCCCATCAACTTTTTCTCTTTGCAACATTTCAGGCAATTCAGATGAAGAATGCAAAGTAACAACAATATTTCCTTTAGGATCAAGTTGATGTGCTCTTTCAACAGCACTTGAAAGCTGTCTTTCAACACCAAGTCGATTAAATTCCTCCCATCTTCCAGCCTGTTGATTAAATCCAGATGGTTCAACTAAAGGTCCGTGGAAACTTAATTTTGTTCCAGTAATTTTGCTTAATTTATTAATTTCTCTTAGATGTTCATCAGGTATAGCCTCTAAAACTTTAGCAAAAGTTCCCTGAATCTCTATATTTTTTATTCCAGTATTAAGTTTATTAGAAGTTTCTTGAAGTTGATTTGCAGTTCTTGGATCCAAAGCTAAATTAAATCCGGAAACTCTTTCAGTATATCCTAAAGGATTTCCGAATAAGCCACCACCATAATTTTTTCCAGGATAGAAAGATTCGTAATAACCCATTTTAAACACACTCTTTATATAATAATTATAACAAATTTATTATTTAAGCCTATCCTTTTTTCTTTCAAAAGGAAGAACTTCATCTCTCTGAAACTCTTCTGCTGGAGAATTATAACGATCTCCGGCTTTTGAATAATCTTCTCTTGCTTCATTTTCTTCTCTAGGATTAAATCCAAATACATTTCCCCTTAAATTCTCCTCTCTATTTGAAACACCAGCAACAGCAATATTAACACGGTTTTCACCAACATTTCTAGTAGTTTGATAACTTCTTGAGTCAGTTTCATTTGAACCTGATGCATAACCTCTAGAGGGGGCTTGAGAATAATCTACATTTCCTGTTCTATTTGTGCTAGTTCTAGTGGGAACATCTCTAACAGTCTGTTCAATTTCAGAAATCTTACTAGTTTCAGTTTCTTTCAAAACACCAGCAGTAAGATGTGTAAATCCTCCTCCCGCACCTAAATTAAAACCCACAAATTCCTGAAACTTTTGTTTTTCATTTTCACTATTAATCTCTTCTTCTAAAGTTTCTTCTTTTTTACTATTACTCACATTAGATTTAACTTTAATTTTATCATTAATTTTTCCATTAATATTTACTTTATTTAAATCACTTAGTTTAATTGGCTTTAATATTTTTGATAAATCT
>JBBSXX010000084.1:0-4093 GCA_038045565.1 Nanobdellota archaeon | reverse complement strand
TAAAGGAAAACTTGTTGGGCTTGTGAGTGTTACTGATCTTATAGCATATGCTGAAGTTGATAGTGATGAGTTTATTTTTAATTAAATGTCAAGAACCATACAATAAATTGTATGGTGTGTCTGGTCGTCAAAAATCATCTGATTCTTGAGCGCACCCAAGAATTTAAACTTCATAATTCTTGGTGTCTTGAGCATGCTCAAGAATTACATTTTATTTATCTCACCACTAAAGTAACGAGTTTTATCAAATGTAATTCTTGACATATAAAAATTAAACTTTTATAATTTCTAGGTTAAAATCTTTTAAAAGTTCTAATAATGGAATTTTTAATTCAGCATTTCCTAACCCTTTCCAGTCCAATATTATATATTCTGGTTTTGGATATGAACTAGAGATCATTTCTTTGATATTATCTTTATTTAATGGAAGAGAGTATTTTGAGGCAATAAAATTAATTGCAAACTCGTCTTCTAACTGAATTTTATTGAAATTAGGGCAGTAGTGTGGTCCTCCGATTGCAATAGCTGATTTTACTTTTGTATTTGATTTAAAACTAGATATTGATTCTGAAATTGCTTCTGCTATTATTTTTGCTCCGCTTTTATCATTCCATTCTTCTTCACTTGAACCTAACTCAATGAATAAGCTAGGAGTTTCCAGATAAGGACCGTGATGAGTTGCTTCTAAACTTACTTTATATTCAGATTTTGATTCTGAATTTATTTTATTTATATTTTTAAAAAAATGCTTAAAAACAGTTGCGTTTGTTTTTGGAATTTTATTGTCAATTCCCCCATGTTCTGCCTTATGGAAATTTCCAATTGTGTGAACTGTTAGGGTTTTAGAGAGTTCTTTTGCCCTGTGTTTTGAGGCAAATACAATAAAACTTTCTTTTTCGTTTATTGAGAGCTTTTTATCTATGTTATCTGAAAAAATTAATTCTTTATCTATGATATTTATTTTAAGTTTAGTGTTTATTTTCTTAAGCTCTTCAATTATATTCATGCCTGCTGGGTCTTTTTTGCTGGCAATTATTATAAAATCCATTTTAATTAAACACACTTATTATCTCTTTAGTTGTCAGGATCTTTACTCTTTCCTGCATTTTAAAATGTTTGTCATCTGACCAGATAAAAGCATTAAAAGTTAATGCTGTTGCAAAAAATATTACATCATCAGGGTCAACCTTCCCAATAATTTTAAATGCATCATCTCTTTTGTTAATTATTAAGTCTGAAGAAATTATTCTTACATATTTTAACAATCTTAATAAAATTATATCATAATCTTTTTCCGATAATTTTGCCTTAATCATTATTTCTTTTTTGTGGTTATATATCTCTTCGAGCTCAAATTCTGGCAGAAGTAAATTATCCTTAGAATTAACAATAATAAACCTAGTAATTCCTTCTTTAATTAAAGCTGAAATAAACACATTAGTATCTACTACTATATTCATTAAACTTTATAGCTGCAGACCTTTTTATCTTTTTGCTTATTTCTTCAGCATCTTTTTTTGTGAGCTTGCTTTTTGATAGTATTTTATCCATTGTTTCCATATCGTTTATTCTTTGTTCTATTGAAGCTCTTGCTACTTCGCTCCACTTTATTTCTCTATGCTTCTTCATTTTTTTATGAAGCTCCTCTGATATAGATAAAGTTATATTTGGCATTTTATCACATATTTATGTGTAATCACATATATAAATATTTTGTTTCATTTAATAAGGTTTTTAAACAAAGGCTTTTAAACAAAGATTTTTAAATCTTTAAGCAAAACCATAACTTTCTTAAACATCAAAAACTCATGTTTTTGTGGCCAAAAGAATCCTAGATTCTTTGGATCCAGAAAACAGATATGTTTTCTTGGCTTAAAAATACATAGAATTTTTAAATGAAAAATAACTTAAATATCTTATGGATTTATATAAAATAGTTTTGGGAGTTATTGTTTTAATATGGGCAGTTCCATTAGGGCTTATATTAAGGGCCGCAACTGAAGAAGAGCTTAAATCTGGAAGCAAATATTTTCAGATATTGTGGAGTTTAAGCATAATATCTATCATTGCATTTATATTTTTTATAAAGGATGAGATTTTGCTTTATAGCCTAGTTTTTATTAGTGTTTTTATTGGAATTGTAAGTTTTATTTCTTGGATAAAACGCATCAATTTGGGTGTTTTTAATTCTATTTATAAAAAGAGATAAATAGTTAGATTTTTAAATTAATAATTTGTAAAAGCTTAATGCCAAAACATAAAATAAGCTTTAATGGTGTATATTCAAAAGAAATAGATTACTCTAATGAAGGCAATCTTGCTTTAGCTTATCATTATAAAAATCATACTAGAGATAGAATATATTGCCCAAATTATAGATCAAGACTTATAATTACAATAGCAGAAGCTTGTGAAGACATAAGATTATGCTATGATAATCATAATGGAAGTTTAAGAAGTTTAAAGGTTAGGGGAGTAGGTCCAAGCACTAAAAAAGACCTAGAAGATATTTTAAATAAATTAAAAATGGGAGAAGGGAGAGAGATGGACCCTGAAGCAGCTTAATAAAATGGAAAGAAATAAAGAAAGTAAAATTGTTTCATTCTGCAATTCTCCTTTAGGGGCTTTGGTTATAGTTGGGAGTATAATATTACTTGGAGGAATAGCAAAATATTATTTTGAAGAAAGAGATAATTATGATTCAAGAGATAAAACACATGAAACTTCAACTTATTATTTAGATAAATAATTAGATAAATCTTTATAAATGATTAAATAAATTAATGTTATGCCAAGAGTAGTTTTTGATTTTGCTGATGATATGCACAAAATATTTGAATCTTTTTCAAATATTCATTACTTTAATCATAAAGGATTACTATCTAAAAAAGTATCTTTAGATTATGAAATTAAAGGAGACCAACCTTGGATTGATTTTCATTGTTCCCAAAATAAGCTATATAATTTTTCAGTTCACAACCTTGAGTTAAAAACATTTGATGAAGCTATTTATTGGCAGATGGCTGCACAAAGTGGTAAGAAAGCTAAACTTGATGGTTTTTTAAGTTCTCTTTTCAATTTTGGAATGGGCAATTTAAAAGGCTATCTTTCAATGCCTGAAGAAAGTCATAAAATAGGTATAACAATAAATAATAAAGGAAGGATAACTAGAATTCAAACAACAGAAGAATATGATATAGGTTTAAGTGCTTTCATGGGGCTTACAGAAGAATTTTTAAAAGAAAAGAAAACTAAAATGGTAAACAATTAGTTTCATAAACTTTAATATCTTCATAAATTTATGAATCAAATAACAGCTTTAAAGCAGCTAAGTCAGTTAAAAAAACTTGGTGGGAATATGAGATTAGCTGCTGAAAACTGGAATTCAAAGTTTCAAACTCTTATTTCAACTATACTATCTGCTAGGTCTTTAGATGAGACTACTATTAAATATTCAATAATTCTTTTTAAGAAATATCCAAATGCTGAAAAACTTTCTAAGGCTAAAATTTCAGATGTTGAAAAAATAATAAGACCTATTAATTTTTACAGAAATAAATCTAGAAATATAATTAATTGTGCAAAAAAAATCGTGGAGGAGTGTAATAGCAAGGTTCCAATGGACTTTAATAAACTAATTGAACTTTCTGGAGTTGGAAGAAAAACTGCGAATGTTTTTCTAAGTGAGTATGGGGGAAATAATGTTGGGGTGGATACTCATTTAGCATATATATCTAGGTATTTAGGTTGGACTAAAAATAAAAACCCTCACAAAATTGAACAAGACCTTTTGAAATTGTTTCCAAAGTCTTATTGGGCAAGTTTAAACCCAATAACTGTTAAATTTGGAAAGAAATATACTTCAAGAAAAGAGAAGAATAATTTGTTGGATGAGATAAAAAACATAAGATAATAATTATAAAAATTAATAGAGAAAGGATGCTTAAAATTCCAGATAATAGCAGATATAAGAAAGAAAATCCATTAAGATACCAGGCTAATCGGCTTATTGATGTTGCTCAAGAAAGGCCAGAGGTAGCAAGAGTAATTAATGAAAGATTAGGTTTTGATGTTAAAGAGTATAAAATTAATT
>JBBSXX010000083.1:2438-4163 GCA_038045565.1 Nanobdellota archaeon | reverse complement strand
TATTTATATTTTACTAATTATGGGACAGCCTGCTAAGGCAAGACCTTAGGGCATCATGAAGTTATGTTTCATTAACATATATTTAACATTCAATAGGAATTTTCCATTGAAGAAAAACACTAAAAAATATTAATTTTTGGTGCCATTAAATTCTAATGGATTTAAGGTTTTACATTTATAATTTTAATATTAATTGTATTAACAAATCCGTTTAGTATTGTTACCTATATTTTATCCCTGTGTCAAGAGCACAGGGTATTAACTACGAATTAAATAATAACTAAATAATTTCCCCAAAACCAATAAGTCTCCAGTGCCCAGAAAAGTTTCTTGCAATTCCAACATTATCTCCCTTAAACGGAACAATTGGAATATTAAGTTCAAGATCTAACTCTTTATTTTTTATTTGAATTATACGCCCAACACTTATAGATGTGTTAAGACTCAACATTAATAACTCATTTGTTTTAAATTCTTCAACTTTTTGATGTCCTTCAACTCCTAAAACCTCTTGGAAATGTTGTGCATTTAGTTTTAATTTATAGCTTATTTCTGGAAGTTTTCCAGATTTCCCTAAAACACAACCAGAAAGATTATCTGCTTTTGTCAAAGACATATCTAATTCTGTTTCTATAGCTAAATTTCCTCCAGGTCCTGCTTCTTTAACACTTACATCTCCCCTATACAAAGAAACAATTTTTGTTTTAACAGTTTCATAAATCCTCTGATTTTTTTCAATTATATTTAATCCAGGTTTAATTTCAACTTCATCTCCGACTTTTAATTTTCCTCTCTTGATTGATCCTCCTAAAACTCCCCCATGTAAATCTTTAACACTAGTTCCAGGCCTATTAATATCAAAACTTCTTGCAACAACAAATAAAGCTTCTGATTCAGAATCTCTTTTTGGAATCTCCATTTCTGCAAGAAGGTTATATATCTTATTGAGATTAACCTTTTGCTGTGCAGAAACAGGAATTATAAGGGAGTGTTCAGCAATTGTTCCCTTAACAAATTCCTTAATTTCTTTATAATTTTTAATAGCTTGTTCTTTTGTAACAAGATCAACCTTATTTTGGATAATTATTATTTTAGAAACTTTCTTAGCTTGAAGAGCAATTAAATGCTCTCTTGTCTGAGGTTTAATGCCTTCATTTGCAGCAACAACTAATAAAGCAACATCAATAATTGCAGCTCCAGAAAGCATAGTTGCCATTAACATTTCATGTCCTGGAACATCAACAAAACTTACATATCTAAAGGGTTCTCCCTCCTCTAAAGAATACTCATTTTTATTTTTTCTAAGAATAATATCTGCATATCCAAGCTTAATAGTAATTCCTCTTTTCAATTCTTCAGAATGAACATCTGTAAATTTTCCAGTTAAAGCATATAGCAAGGTAGTTTTTCCATGATCAATATGCCCTGCCATTCCAACATTTAAAATTGGAAGCTTTTCTATGTCAACTTTATCTTTATTTTCAGATATTTGTTTTAATTCCGATTTTACCATCAATTATCTTAGAAAAGTGTATTTTTAAAGATGTGGTTTTGTCTAATCTTCCAGAGAATATTTCTATTCTCTGATCCAAAAAATATTATTTCTTTTGGTTTTCAAAAAGATTATTTTGAAAGTGCTAGTTTGGAAACCTTTTTCTAAAAGGTTTATTTCTGTTTTGTGACTTTTACAAAAGTATTTTGGAAACCTTTCCTAAAGGTTTATTT
>JBBSXX010000083.1:0-2338 GCA_038045565.1 Nanobdellota archaeon | reverse complement strand
CCTAAAGGTTTATTTTATTCCTTTTTATCTTTACTTTTTCCAGCGCCCTGGTCTGGGAAAATTTCAGCTAAAGGTTTATGACCTTTCTTAACAACGTTCATATTTATCTGAAGAATATCTGGTGAAATTTCATTTCCCCTTACATTTTTTCTACCCCTAAAACCTTTATGGGGAGTTTTTCTCATAAAGGGACCTTTTTTTAATAACACTCCCCTTAATAAAATTCCTTTAACCTCTTTCTTTCCAGGAAAACCAGCCTTATCACTAGTTCCAGTTATCTCTAATTCATATCCAGCCAAGTCCCCAGATATTTCATTACCATTAATTTTATCTCCGATCTTCTTTCCAAGAAGTTCTTCTGATTCCAACTCTAAATGATATGTTTTCCCTGATTCAGAAACATTTATTTTAAATGCCATAATACTTATCATAAAAGAGTATTTTTAAACCTTATCCCACTTCATTTAAGATGTTTAACGAAATAATTATGGCTATAATTCAGGCTGCAACAGAGTTTCTACCAGTATCCAGCGACGGGCATCTTGCCTTATATTCAAACCTATTCTATCAACCAAACTTATTTTTTATAACATTCCTCCACATAGCCTCATTATTTGCAGTTTTAATCTATACAAAAAAAGAAATAAGATTTCTTTTAACTTTCAGCAAAGAAGCTCAAAAGTTATGGTTATATATTATAATTGCAACAATACCTGGAGCATTGTTAGGATTCCTTGCAAAAGACTTTATAGAACAGGCATTCACATCTTTACTAGCAACAGGAATTGGATTTTTATTTACAGGAACAATTTTACTTCTCACAAAATTTAAACCCTCAAAAAATACTTCTAGATTAAATGCAAAAAAATCTCTATTCATAGGATTAATGCAGGCTCTTGCTCCACTTCCAGGAGTTTCAAGAAGCGGAATGACAATATCAACAGCATTATACAATAATGTTGAAAGAGAAAAAGCTGCAAAGTTCTCATTTTTACTATTTATCCCTTTAGCAATAGGAGCTTTCGGGTTAGAATTCTTTGATTATTATAAAGGCAGTATAGAAATGTCTATACCAATATTAACACTAATAATTTCATTTGTAATTTGTTTTGGATTAAGCATTTTATTCCTTAATCTTCTTACATTAATAATAAAGAAGGATAAATTCTGGATGTTCTCTGTATATTGTTATATTATCGGAATAATCACTCTAATAATATATTTCTTAAAATAAACCTAGCCTCTAGCTTCCCTCAAAGCTTTATAATAAAGCTCATTATCATTTCTTATATCTCTTCTTAATTTACCAATAAGCATTCTTCCATCAGTTTCCAAAGCTACCTTTAATTCAAACTCGCTCCCAGACTTAATAGCCTCTTGTAAAACTTTTTTATGCCCTCTTAATTCAGGATTGTTAAAATGAAGAGTATCGACAGGAATTCCCATCTCCCTTGCATTTAAACTTTCAAAAAAATACTTTTCTTTTGTTTCATGACTATCCCACAAATCACAAACTTTCTTAAAAACATGTAGAAAATTAGAATGATTAAACTCTTTATCTTCAAGAATTACCTCAAGTTCTTGTAATTCCTGCTCAATCTTATCATGCTCTTTCTGAAGAGATTTTAAGGAAATTTTTTTATCTGCTTTGCTCTTAGAGCTATTTGAGTGCATTATATATAAAGAAAGGGAAATATATAAAATTAACTATTGTTTACTTCTTTCATTTCTAGGCCCTATATTCTGTAACCCCTCCAGATTAGCATCACTAAACTTATGTAAAAATTCAATAAATATCATTAAAAATTCTCTTGAATCAGGTTGACTAATTTTTTCAGGATTAAAGCGAAAAAAATAATGGTTATCAAAATTTATTCTTCCATTTTTAAAATAAGGCTTTGTTTCGCTCTTACAATGATAAAAACCAGGATTACCTCCAACCATTATTTCAATATCTTTATATTTTCCAGTTGCAAAAAATGCTTTTAATAATTTTGTTCTTGGAAGCATATAATGGAGTAAATCAAAGTCTTCATCCCTTGAGGAATTTAGTAAAAGAGCTTCTTTGTTAATATCTAGATTTTTTGAACCCATATTATCCTGTGAAGAAAATGCAGGATTAATATATGTAGGAACAATGAATGAAGGAGATAAATAAACCATAAATGTAAGCCACTTACAAGGTATTAATTCTTCACCTAAACCAATTTGAAATTTCCAGCCACTATTGCTTCTATATCTTAAAGTTTCATCGTCTCGAGGTTCTTCAGGATTAAATCCCCCAAATCCTAGATCCCTAGTTAAATCTTCGGAAATATTTCGAAGTAAAGAATAACCC
>JBBSXX010000082.1:0-12315 GCA_038045565.1 Nanobdellota archaeon | reverse complement strand
TAAAACATATCAAAGGGCAAATGTTTTTAGATATGAAACTAAAGCAACTAGACCATTTTTAAGATCAAGAGAGTTTCACTGGATTGAAGCCCATTGTGCTCATGCAACTGAAGAGGATGCTATGAAACAGGTCAAGGAAGATATGGAAACAACAAAAGAAGTCCTCCATGATATTTATGGATTACCATTTATTTTCTTTAAAAGACCTGAATGGGATAAATTTGCAGGAGCTAAGCATACTTTCGCTGCAGATGTGTTAAATCCAGATGGAAAAGTTGTTCAACAGCCATCTACACATTTATTAAATGACAGTTTTGCAAAGGCATTTGATGTTAAATTTAAGGATAAAGATGAAAAAGAAAAATATGTCCATACAACTTGTTATGGACCAGCAATATCAAGAATATTTGCATCAGTAATTGCAGTTCATGGAGATGATAAGGGGTTAAGATTCCCGTGGAAAATAGCCCCAATACAAGTAATTATAGTTCCATTTTCTCAGGATAAAAATGTTTTAAAAAAAATAGAAGAAATAAAAAATGAATTGGAAAAAATTAATGTATATACTTCAATTGATGATTCAGATAAAAGACCAGGTGAAAAATTCTATTATTGGGAGATGAAAGGGGTACCACTAAGAATAGAAATTGGAGAAAAAGAGATAAAATCAAAAGAGCTGACAATTTATCGTAGAGATTTAGATAGTAAGGAAAAAATAAAAGAAAAAGATTTGCTAAAGTATATAGAAAAAACATCAATAGAAATAGATAAAAATTTAACAAAACAGGCCGATAAATTATTTGAAAATAATATCAAAGATGCAAAGACAAAATCTGAAATTGAAAAAGTAATCGAATCTGGAAAAATAGCAAGATGTAATTTTTGTTCTGTAGAAAAATCAGGAGAAGCTTGTGCAGAAATTATTGAAAAAGAAACAGGTGCTCAAGTTAGAGGTACAAAATTAGAAAAAGAGAAAGCTTCCGGCAATTGTGTCATATGCAATAAAAAAGCCACAGAAGTTGTTTATGTTGCTAGAAGTTATTAATTATACAAATTCTTATAAATAGTATAATTAAAATTGATAAATGGATAAAATAAACTCAAAAGATATATTAATATTATTCATAAGCATTATAGGAACATTATTATTAACTTTAACCTCCTTTCAATTTGATATATTTAATTTTGGAGATCAAGAAAAATCAAATATTACAATTATTTTAATAATAATTGTGGCTGCAGTAGGCATAATTTGGATATTATACAAAAAGTTTAGGGAAGTGAATGAAGAGTTAGAAAAAAATAAAATAAAATTAGAAGAATTTGACAAAAGGTTTAAAATGATAGAAGAACTTAATGACATAAGACTAAATATAAGAGAATTACAAAAAGAGGTAAATAAAAGTGGCAATAAAAAGTGATCCTGTTGATATGGTATTAGATATAATAAAGATTATAATAATAATCATAATAGGAGCGATAATAATCAAGGCATTATTATCGGCCTTTTAATCACTCACCTCTTTCAAAAACATCTCTAAACTTTGGAAGGTCAGAGACAGAGATCTTAGCTCCAGTTGCATACTTATGCCCTCCGCCTGTGGCTCCGGGGATATTATTTACAGCTTCTAAGGTTAATTTTCTCACATCCATACTTCCTCTTATAGAAACATTAGCTATAGTTCCTTTGATATAGGCAACAATTATAATTTTTCCGGGAAATCTATAGCTTAATTCATTTGCAAGATCAGCGCTTAAACTCAACTCCCCCCCATACTGAAAAAATACAACTCTCCGTGACATTCTTGATACTCTTTTTGCCTTTTCAAGAAGTTTATCATAAATAGATTTAATTTGCTGATATCTTTTAATAATCTTAAAATTTTGTTCATCTTCTTTAATTAATTCCAAGGGAGATTTAACCTTAAACATAAAGTTAATCATGCTAACAACATTACTAGTTCTATCTTTTAAGGCAAAACTAAAAGTCATGATAAGTTTTCCAATTTCACTTTCATATAATAGTTCAAATGGAGAACCAACATTCTTTCTCACAAGTTCGGGATATTTCTTTTCAAAATCTTTATAAAAATCAGGCAAAAAATTATCAGCAACACAACCAATTAAAGCTAGCCATAAATCTTCTTTACGTTCACTTATATTATAGGCTATAAAACTAGTCGGTTCACTGGTTTTATTAACTAAAATAGGATTATAATAATTAACATACCCTTCATAATCATCAATTGAAATTTCAACATCATGATGATCAATCCAAACCAAGGGAATATTTCTCTTTTTAACAGATTCGATAAATTCTTTAGAAACTTTAGGTTTATCTAAAATAAAAATATAATCAGCATTTAATTCATCTACTTTTCGCACATAACTTTCATCCAATTCCGGAAAACTCTTAATAGCAACACCTTTACCCCTATCAATATACCTTCTTAAAAGAAGAAAACTCATTAATCCATCACAATCATTATCAAAAAAGAAAACCGGATTCTGGCTTTTATTTAAATGATCTCTTATCTCTTCAACTTGCTTTTCAGTCAACATTAAAAATCAAAAATTAGTGCATTATTAAAGCTTTGGTTTGAAAATCTATAAAGATTCTTTAGAACTTTATGCTCAAAGAATCTTTGATTCTTATGGTTTTTAAAAGTTTATTATTAAAGTTTTGGTTTTATAGAAGTGAACAACTAAGGCAAGACCTTAGGGCATCTGGGAAATTATGCAATCATGATACCATATTTAATTATAAGACCAAATAAATTCCATTTAGTATTGTTACCTATATTTTATCACTGTGCCAAGGGCATAAGGTATTATGAAGAATAAATTAATTAAATAACATCTAAACATCAAATAAACATTTTCCATTCAATATCTTAAATTTATAATAAAGGGTTATTGGCCCATTACATAAAAAGAATAAAAAAACAAAAAAGCCAGGCTATTATTAAATAGCATAAACAGCCTGGACATTTGCATACACTTTTAACTCTTGAGGATTAATTTGAGTTATAGCACTTCTTGCTTCAATTGCATTACCAGCAACACTTGCATCCATGGTTTTTTCATAAGCCATATATGGATAATATCTATAATCGCTTGTGCTTATAGAAACTAATCTTCCAAGTCTTTTTCCAGAACCTTTAGCAACAGCTTCTGCTTTCAATTTAGCATCTTTTGTTGCTGCTTCAATTGCATTAGCTTTAGCCTTGTTTTCATTTTCAGGACTTAATTCAAAATTTATACTCTGAATTAATGCTCCGTTGTCAGCTGCAGCATCAACTGCATTTCCAACCTTATCAAAGTCAGACATTTTAACTTTCAAAAGATTAACTGTCTTATATCCCTTAAGTTTCTGCTGATTATTTTCCCAGCTGTAATCAGGATACATATTATAATTTATAGTTTCAATATCTTTATCACTAAATCCTAAGATTTTCAACTCCCCCATAACTTTTTCACTTATTGCAGAGTTTGAATCCTTTGAATCCTGAGCACTATCATTTAAGGTTTCAATACTTATGTAGACCGATGCATAATCAGGATTAATGGGAATTTCAGCATCTCCTGAAACAGTTACACTCTCTCTCTGAAAGCCAGTGTTTGTATAAACATAAGCTCCAATAGCTAAAAGAGCTACAACTAAAATAACCAATACTGCATTTTTTCCTAATTCCATTTTAATTTCATTAAACCTCCTTTCAAACTATTTTTTACCATTAAAATTTTCTCCAATTTAATATCATAAATATAATCAATGCAAATATTCCTCCAAGCAAAAACCAAATCCATATTTCAGGCATCTGATTTCCAACACTAATTGCTTGAGATACTCCACTTCCATAATCAGCAACAATTCCCCCACCACCGCCAGCAGCACCAGCTGCAACTTTTGAAGCTTCAGAAGCAGCATAATTAACAGTATCCCTTCCCTGACTACTTAAATTTCCAGAAAGATTAGAAGTAAAAAGCTTAACAATTAATGCTCCAATTCCAGTAACTAACAAAGCAGCTAAAACATTCTTGCTAGTACTAGATTTTCCCTTTGGAGAAATAATTATACTTTTATTGGCAACTCCATATCTTTGAACTTTCTTTCCTTTAACACTCCAAAACCAATTCTTACTCTGTTCAATAAGTCCAGACTCAATCAACTTTTTAACATTATAATTAACTGTATTAGCTTGAAGTTTTAAATCTCTAACTATTTCAGCTTCACTCGCCTCATTATCAGCTAAGTATTCTATGATTTTTTTAGAAGTTTTATTGCTTAATACTTCTGCTAAAACACTTAGCTTCTCATCATCCAAATCAAACATGATATGTTTTTTGTTTGCCATTCTAACAAACTAAGAAAAAACCTATATTTAAACAGTTTGAAGACTTCAAAGCTATTCGAAGCTATGCCATTTTTGGAAACCTTTTTTTAAAAGGTTTATTCGAAGCTATGTTTTATCAACAGAATCAAAATGTCTTTAAACTATAGAAAGCCAGATATAAAATGAGAGTGTGTAGTTTAGGTTCTGGATCTTCCGGCAACTCTTTTTTTATTTCAGAAAATGAAAATGCTGTCTTAATTGATGCAGGACTTAGTTGTAAAGAAACTCTAAGAAGATTAAATCTAGTAAAACAAAACCCCCTAGACATTAAGGCTATTTTTATAACTCATGAGCATACAGATCACATTAAAGGGGCGGATGTTTTAGCAAGACATCTTAATATTCCAATATATGCAACAAAAAAAACAGCAGAAAATAGTTTTTTATGTAAAAACCAGGAATTAATTAACATAATAAAAAATAATGAAACAATTAAAATAAAATCATTAAACATAGAAGCATTTTCAAAATCCCATAAAGCCTCTGATCCAATTTCATATAATATTTCTTCAAAAAAAAAGGTCTCCATAATAACCGATCTTGGCCATGCTTGTAAAAATACAATAGATAATGTTTCAAAATCAGATTTATTATTTATAGAATCAAATTATGATGAGAGAATGTTAGAAAATGGACCTTACCCATACTACTTAAAAAGATGGATAAGCGGGAATGATGGGCATCTCTCAAATACTCAGGCTAGTCTATGCATTTTAGAACACGGAAAACCAAAACTAAAAAATATAGTATTATCTCATATAAGCAAATTCAATAATAGTCCAGAAGTTGCATTTAAAACTTTTAAAAATATAATTAAAGAAAGAAAAGACCTAAATCCCAATATTCATCTCTCTTTAAGGGATGAGCCAAGTAGAGTTTTTAGTTTGTAGTCAAATGTTACTATTTAAAATAGGTTAATAATATAAAACAAACTAAAATATATATTAAAAGAACAATCATCTTTTTAAACACCAAAAATCTATTATTTGTACAATGAATAAATGGGTTGAGATAATTATTGGATTAATACTTTTAATAATACCTATCTTACTAGTTTTCAGTGGTTATACACCATCATGGACAGAAGCAACTTGGATAGCACTTAAAGGTGGAATAACCTGGGGCTTGTTCTTCTTAGGACTTTTATTCTTGCTTTTAGGTATTAGTGACTTAAAGAACTAATTATAAAACTGTATATGTAATATACAAAGTTAAAATTATCAGTTAAATAGTTTCTATATGCTCGTTAAATCAAAGAGAATCAGCTTATTAACAAATTATAATAAAATTTAATTAAACTAGTGTTATTACTTATTTATTAATAATCAAAGCTAAGAATTATCTGTTAAAGAAGATTAATAATGATCTTTTTAATATTAATTAAATCGTAGTTTTATTACCTAATACAATAAAATGACAGAAAAAGAGGATTTGAGAAAACTTCTTGATAAAAAAGAATTCTCAGGAAGTTCGCCGCCAGAGGTGTTTGTAGGTAGAGAAAACTACCCTTATGTGCAGGCTGGGATTTTAGCTCCAGTTAAAATGGGAGAAACAAATAATTTTAGTTCTCCAGAATACTGGTTCAAAAAACAGGCATCTATCCAAGAGATAGTTTCATATAGAAATCAATTAATTTATTCTAAATTTAATACAAATATAAAAAATGCCCCAAATCTTGAAGATTCTCAATCTCATTCAATTGATAATAAAAAATTCCTAAAAAATATGGCTTTGGTGTCAATGGCATCAAGATCTTTAGATATAGATTTCAAACTAAAAAGACTTCCAACATTAAGACAGATAAAAGAACCAAGCGTACCAATAATCGGAAATCCAGCACCCCTAGAAGATATAAAAATTCAGGAAAATCCAAAAATACACACAAAAATAGACTATGTTGTAAATGATTCTAAATTAAAAGCTTCAGAAGCAATAAAAATTCTGTATAGAAATAACATAGAAATAAGTCACATAACAAAAATACTTTCAGCAGGACTTATTGGTCTAAGAATAAACAGAAAATTAGTTCCAACAAGATGGAGTATAACTGCAACAGATGATACAATATCTAAAAATATGCTGACAACAATAAAGGATTTTCAAGATTTAAATGATATTTTATTATTTCATGGAGAATATGTTGGAAATCATTATGAAATATTACTTCTCCCAAATAAGTTTGAATTTGAAGTAATTGAAATTTCATCTTCAACAAGGGGGATTTGGAAAGATTATGAATCATTTCAAGGAAGAAAAAATTATGCCGATAGTGTAACGGGAGCTTATTACGTAAATAGGCTAGCATTAAGCGAATACCTATTAAAAATAAAAAAACAATGCTCCTGTATTTTCTTTCGTGAAGTTAAACCAGAATACAACGCGCCTTTAGGAGTTGGAATACTAAGAGAACTCTCAAGATCTTGCTTCCAAAAAACACCAGAATCTTTCCAAACAATACAAGAAGCATTAAACAAAATGCAAGAAAGAATAACAATTCCAATTTCAAATTATACATTCAACTCAAAAATTCTAAAAGATTACGGAAAACAAAAAAGATTGAATCAATGGCTTTAATTAAAGCTGAGAAGTTAATTCTGTTGCAGCAACTTTCATATCAGGAGCTACATAAATTCCTGTTCCAACAATTCCATGGAAGTAATCTCCTGCAACTTTGGCAGCATCACTTATTTTTCCACCCTGAGCAATAAATCCAGGAGCATAAAATACTGGTTTTTTAACACCCTCTGCTTCAATAACTTCTCTAACAGTCTTAATAACATCAGGTTTATTTCCAGGTACAACAAAATTATTAACTCCTGCTCTTGCAGCAATTCTATACATATCTAAAGCTCCTTCATCTGTAATAAATCCACCTTCACTAACAGCATATGATGGATGAGTCATTCTTCCTCCAACAATTACTTTTAATCCAGCATCTAAAGCATGATAAATCCAAGCTCTTTCAGTTTCAGGTCCTGCTTGAGGAAATAAAATAACTGTATCAATTCCAGAATTTTTTAAAACTCTTGCAAAATTCTTTCCAGTGGCAGGAATATCTGTTCCAGCTTTCTGATGATCATAAATCAATGGTTTGTCTGTATGTTTCCTAGCAGTTTCTGCAACTTTAGGTAGTCCATAACCTAACCCTAACTCAAAACCAATTTTATATCCCCCAATTCCTTCAACACCAGCTGTTTGTTCAACTAATTTTTCAAATTCTTCAATTGATGAAACATCACAAGCAGGAACAACACTTCTATCTCTTGATATAATTGTTTGTTCAAGTTTACCAAATTTATCAACAACAAAATTTCTTGCAGATTCTGTACCATAAACTCTCAAATAATTAGAAATTCTTTCTATAGATCTTCCTAATTTTGCTTCGCTAATAAACTCTTCACCAGAAGCATAAACTATATTTCCATTTTTCTTAAAATTAGTATTCAAATAATCTAAAACATCCTCAGCACTTAAAGCTGAAATAACTTTAGTTCCAGTCTTTTTTTCATATTGATCAATAGCACTTTCTCCGCTTGCACTAGTACCAACTTCTTGTCTATCTAATGCAATAACCAAATATGGATAATTAAAATCACCTAAACTTTCAAGTTCTTTTCTTGCATCATATTTAGCTGTTCCAGCAGCCATAACATCATCCAATTGAAGAATTTTAGCTCCTTTTTCAGGCGCTCTACCCACTGTAAGTTTTTTTATTCTTTCGTCAGGACCTAATTTACTAGCTTCCCCATGAGACTTTTCGTCTTTCCTTGTAAAAAACCAAGGAACATTAATACTTTTATCGCCTTGATTAGCTAATCCCATACTTGTGGCAATGGCTAAAGCAACTCCTTTTTCAGGAATTCCATATAAGGTATCAAACTTTAATCCAGATTCAATAATTTTTGTTGCATAAGCATTACCTAAAACATTAGTACTCTTACCATCATTAAAATCACCCATATTTACAAACCATGGTGAAATTCTTCCACTCTTTAAAGTTCTATCATCTTTTAGATCATCAAAAACAGCTAAAGCTCCAGTTGTTAATAAATAAGAAATAAACCTCTCTTTTTGTTCATCCATTTAATGAATTAATAATCTTCATTTATAAACATTATATCAGTTAAAAATATATTTCCAAAATTTACTTCATTAAAACTATCAAACTTGCTTCAATTAAAGCAGCAACAAGCAACAACGGAATTATAATAAAAATAAAAACATTAATAGAATTAACAAAATTAAAAGATAACTTACTCCTTAAATCATTATTTTGAATTGTTAAGATTAAAATAATTAAAAATGTAATTGGAAAAAACAAAAGGCAAATAATTACATAAATGCTTAGTGGAATTTTTGGAAGTTTTTTCTTATAAAATAAAAGACAATTAATCATTAAATCAATTCCAAACCTTATACCTAAAGCAATTGAGATTAAAACAGCTGGCAATTCAAAAATACCATGCGGAACTAGCCTCCACAATTCTAAAAGGCTGGAAGAATCAACAGAAGCTCTCATAACAATTCCAATTACATATCCATTAAATAACAAGGTAAATACCGGAAAAATACTAAAGAAAAATCCAAATATAATAGCTGTTAATGAAACTAAAGCATTATTTTGAAAAATAAACCAAAAAAATCTCCAAAATCCAAATCCTGCTGTTTCTTTTAAAAGCTCTTCAATCCATTTTTTTAGAAGTTCCTGTCCAAAATAAGGGTAGATAAATCCTATAAAAATAGCTATAAGAAAAAAAGTTATTGCAAAAAGTATAAAATTTTTAGATTCAGCTAAAAAGTGGAAACTTTCTTTATAATTTTTTATTATTTCGTTCTTAAAATTAAATTTCTTTTTCACAACTCTTTTAATTCTCTTTTTCACCATCAATATATTAATGGAAATGTTGATTTAATAACTTAATCTTTTTAGAATATTTTTTTCTTAAGTAAAATCCATAAATAAGTCCAGCAATTAAGCCACCAAGATGAGCCATATTTCCAATAGGGAGATCAACAAAAAATCCTATAACCACAAGAGGCACAATAGCAACAATGGGTAATAACCAGAATGGAATTTCAACAGGTAAAGCAAATTTAGATAATCTAGAATTAAAAGAAATGATTGCAAAAATAGATAATATAAAATAAAGGTTTATCAAAATACTAAACACTCCCAAAAATGCTGCTCCTGGAAAAACCGCATCAACAACAGCTTCAACAACAATAGCAAGCAAAGGGCCTAATATAAGATATACTCTTGCAAGAGGAGTTAATACAGCTAATAACCCCAACAAACCAAAAATAGCCCCACTAGCTCCGACCCCAGAAATATTTGAAGGGCCAAATATCTTACCAAGAAGTTCTCCACTTCCGAAAAAACCAGAAAGTCCTGCAAAAAACAACGATGCAAATATTCCAGCAATTAAATAAAACCAGATAAATCTTTTTCTACCTACAATTTTTTCAACAAATGTTCCAATAAAGAATAAGGAAAACATATTAAAAAATAAATGTGCAAAATTTGCATGCATAAACATACTTGTAATGATAGTCCATAAGTACGCACCATGAACAATATTTTCAGGAGTTAAAGCAATAAAATTTACTATAAAACCTTTATTAAAAATCTCAAGAATGCTAAATATCAAAAACAAAATAATATTAATAATTATAAGATAAGCAGTTATTGGAATTTTTCCAAGAAAATATTTCAAAATACTCTTTCCCAATCTATTTTTAGTATATTTTCTTAAATTAGAATTCATATTATTACCCTTTTTTTACCTTTGAAGTCTTTTTTGAAGATTTACTCTTTTTTGAAGCTGATTTTTTAGGAACTTTAGATTTTTTAGCTGGAGGTTTGGATGGTTTAGATTTTTTAGCCTTAGGCTTGCTAGCTTCCCTTATTTTTCTTCTTTCTTCCATAGCTTTTCTTCTTTTTTCCACTTTATCGTTAGCTTCTTTTTTCCTTTCATTAGCTATTCTTTTTACTTTCTTACCATCAATTATGAAAAGTTCCCGATTTATTTCTTCAAGTCTTTTTTTTAACCTATTTATATTTAAATTAAGCTCATTAAGAGCCTTTTTATTATCATTCAGCTCATAAACCTCCCCACACTCAGGACATGTAAAATCATTTATCAAAGCAGTTTCTTCAGAAACTTCAATGCTACATGATTTACAGAAATAAAATCTCTTAACCTCTCTACTTTTAAGTTGATTTTCAAGCTGTTCCATTTCTTTCAAAATATTTTTCTGGAGAAGCTCAAGAGCCTTATCAGGATTAAATGTCCAGAAATAAGTGTACCAGCCTTTTTTCTTATCTTTTTTCCTTACAAAAGAAACAAGCCCTTCATCACTTAGTTTATAGAGTATATTTCTCGTCTGATTTATAGTCAAACTAAGTTTCTTTGCTATAAGAAATTCATTAACATTTTTTTTATCAAAAAGTAGATCAACTATGGGGGCTGTATTCTTTCCAGCAACTATTTGGGAAATATCTTTTAGAAGTTCAACTTTCATTTAATATTATAGTCTAAAGGCTTTTTAAAAAGTTCGTTTAACAAAATAAATCATTTATTATGGTATTTTAATATATTGTTACTATTTAAAAGTTTAACTAAACATATAAATAGAAATTTTTAAAACTATGTATATGGGTTTTTTCAGTAAGAATAAAAAATCATTTAGCAATGATTCTCAAGAAAGTATGGGACTTCCAGAGCTTCCTTCACTTTCAGATATGCCACAATTCTCACAATCTTCAGACAGCATGAACAGAAAACCTTCAATGCTTCCTTCTCTTCCAAACTCTAAATCAGCTGATGAATTTAATAAAACTGCTATAAAGGAAACAGTATCAAATTATGATGATTATAATATCCCAGAATCAGAAAAGTATCCTCCAATTATCCAAAAACCAAGAGCAATAGAATACGATCCTTATTCAAGACAAAACCCCCAGAATGTAAATGAAGACAATATGATACCGTCCCAATTTCCAATACAATCAAAACAAAATACTTTTGAAATGTCAGAATATCCAAAAATGAAAAAAGGTTTCCAGCCTCAAATGCCTCCACAATCTCAACAAAATTTTTCAAAGTTAAAAAGAAAAGAGCCTTTATTTGTTAAGCTTGATAAGATTGAAAATACAATATCTGCACTAAATGAAATAAAATTAAGAATCTCTGAACTTGATTCTTTATTAAGAAATATTAAAGAGATAAAAATGAAGGAAGAGCAAGAATTAAGAGAATGGGAAAGAGAATTAGAAACAATAAAAACTCGTTTAGATCAAGTGGATAAGGATTTATTCAAGGATATAGGAGAATAAGGAAAATGAGAATGATTATGGTTGCTGGATTCATAAGATTAAAAAGGGAGAGTTCATAAAGAGAACCGTAGGTGCTTTTTATAATGGACAATTCAGTATACTCAAAAGTAGACTATGATTCTATGCTAGCAAGTAAAAAACAGGTTCTTGCAGCCCAGATAAATTGTCTTAATATCTTAAAAAACATAGATTCATATAAAGATTTGAGAAAAAAAGAATTTATGCTGAAATTAAAGGTAAAAAACAATTTTAAGGAAATAAAAGAAAGCTTATCAAGAATTAATGAAAATATGCCAAAAAAAGCATATGATGAATTAAAAGAAATTGAAAAAATAAACAAGACAGAAAAAATACTCACAAAAACTAGTGGGGAAAAAGAGGATAGAAAGGGGAAAGTTTCAAAGGAAGCTTTAAGGGAGTCCTCAATTGAAGAGGAACTCCTTAATATTCAAAAAAGATTAGCACATTTGAATTAAAGATATTAAGTGAACAACTAAGGCAAGACCTTAGGGCATCTGGGAAATTAGGTATTCATTAATTTATATTTAAACATTCAACAGAAAGTTTACATTAAGTTATTTT
>JBBSXX010000081.1:0-6721 GCA_038045565.1 Nanobdellota archaeon | reverse complement strand
TTTCTCTCCACATATATCTTTTTAAAAGACTTTGATCTTAGTATATTGGAGAATTGGGTGTAAAGAGGTGATACTATTTTTTACCTTTAGTTTTCTTTGAGGTTTTTTCCTTTATAGATTTTTTCTCTTTTAGTTTTGAAGAGATTTTTTTAAATCCAGTATATTTTTGAAGAGCAGTTGGGACTGTAATTGAACCATCTTTATTTTGATTATTTTCCAAAATTGCGACTAAAATTCTTGAGGTTGCTAAAGCTGTATTATTTAATGTGTGCACAATTTGTCTCTCTTTTGTGTTTCTTACGACTTTAATATTATGATCTCTTGCCTGATAGTCTGTTATATTTGATAAAGACATTACTTCTCCATATTCTTTTGTTGTTGGCCTATAAACTTCTATGTCTGCACTTCTATGTTTCCACTTAGCTAAATCTCCAGTACATATTTCTAAAATTCTATATGGAAGTTTTAATTCTTTTAAAATTCCTTCTGAATTAGCTAAAAGTTCATTGTAATATTTTGAAGAGTCTTCTGGAAGACAGAAAATAAACTGTTCTACTTTATTGAATTGATGAGTTCTCCATAAACCTCTTTCATTAATTCCATGAGATCCAATTTCTTTTCTAAAACACATTGAATATGAGAAATATTTTCTTGGAAGTTCGCTTTCTTGGAAGACTTGATCTTTATGCATGGCCATTAAAGCATGCTCTGCAGTCCCTATTAAAACTAAATCTGTATCATTTACTTCATAAATTGAATTTTGAAGGCTTTCCATACCCTCTGAAGCACTTATTATCTCCTTTTTTATCATTAACGGTGGCTCTATGTATTCATATCCTTTTTTATTCATATAATTAATTGCAAATCTTATTAAAGCCTGATTTAAAATTGCTAATTCATTTTTTAAATAGTAAAATCCATTCCCGGATGTTTTTGCAGATGCTTCAAAATCAACTAATCCTAAATTTTCTGCAAGTTCTACATGTGTTTTTATAGGAAACTTAAATGAAAGTATTTTTCCCACTTTTTTTATTTCAACATTTTCGCTAGAATCTTTTCCCTCGGGAGTTTCTTTGGATATTAGATTTGGAAGTTTGCCAAGTATTCTATCAATTTGGATTTTTAATTTATCTGCTTCTTCTTCAATTTCATTTATTTCATCTGGTATCTTCTTTGCTCTTTTTATAAGTTCCTGAACAAGTTTATTATCCTCCTTTTTAAGAGCTATATTTATCTCTTCTGATATTTTATTTCTACCAGATCTTAAATTATCAACCTCATGTTTTTTCCCACGCCATTTTTTGTCTAAATGAATTATTTCATCAACTGCATCTATACTTAGATTAGCCCTTTTTTGATTAGCCTTTACAATCTCTGGATGCTCCCTAAAAATATTTATGTCTAGCATAGATTAGAATAGCTTGGATTATATATAAAGTTTATTAAGGGTTATATTTTAATATTTTTATCACCACGCATTGGGCTGTGGTGATTGGGCAGCTTCACACGCGGCGTGGGCTGCCCGCCTTTATAAAAGAATTATAAATTCTGCTTTAACGGCTGGAGTCGTAACCATAAGAAGTAAAGCTTTTTTGGCCAAGAGAATAACATTCTCTCTGGGAACCTGCAAGGTTTTTATAACAATAAGGTTTTTAAACCACTTTTATGATATCTAATTAGTTAAAAACTAAAAATGGCAATTGTAAGAATAAAACTAAGTAGTATAAATATAGATCAGCTTAATCAGATTACTGAAACTATAAAAGACATAGCCAATAAGTCCGGAATTACTCCGAGAGGTCCTATTCCTTTACCAACTAAAAGATTGAAAGTAACAACGAGGAAAGCTCCAAATGGAAGCGGTACAGCTACCTTTGACAGATTTGAAATGAGGATTCACAAAAGAATTATGGACTTACCTAGTAATGATAAGATATTGCATAGCATTATGAGACTTTCAATTCCTAGAAGTGTTAATATAAAGATCGAGATGAAAGGATAAAAGTTTATTTTATTCTTCTGTAATACCCTGTGCTCTTGGTACAGGGATAAAATATAGGTAACAAGACTAAATGGAATTTATTTGGTCTTATAATTAAATATGGCATCATGATTACATAACTTTCCAAATTTGCTAAGGTCTTGGCTTAGGGTTGTTTACTTGATTTCTAAAATTATATATTATTTAACAATCTAATTTTTAAACTGAATTTTCTGAAGCATATTATGGTTGAAAGGAAATCTTTATTTATTACTTTTGAAGGAGGTGAGGGTTGTGAAAATCTACTCAAATAAGATTATTTTATGAATGGTTTCAAGAGATGTATGGAAAGGCTATTTCTACGAGAGAGCCAGGAGGTGTTTCAATCGGGGAAAAAATCAGGGTAATTCTCTTAGATCCTGAAAACACTGATATGGATTCTGGAACTGAACTATTGTTATATTCTGCTTCCAGATCCCAGTTTGTTTCTAAAATTGTTAAACCAAATCTTGAGAAAGGGATTAGTGTTTTATCTGACAGATTTTATGATTCTACAACTGCTTATCAAGGTGTTGGAAGAAATATAGATTTGGAAGTTATAAGTTATCTAAATAACTTTGCGTCAAAAGGAATAAAACCAGATTTAACATATGTTATTGATGTTGATCCTGAAATTGGAATAAGGAATGCTGTTGTAAGAGGTTTATTAAACAGGCTTGATGCAGAAGGTATGGATTTTCATAAAAGAGTTAGAAATGGATTTTTAGATGTAGCTAAATCTAATTTAGATAGGTGTGTTGTAATTCCTTACGAAGAGGGAGTTGAAAATGTTCAGAGAAGTATTAGAAGAGTTTTTTTTGAGAAGTATTTACTTGGGATTTAATAATTAAATTCTTAAATTAGAATCTGGAAGCTTTTTTGAGTGAGCGTCTAAACGGCCTTCTTGAAGACATGTCCAGCAAGTATGGACTGTTCCATTCTTTTCTTTAACTACAAATGTATCTTTACATTCTCCACAACAATAATTTTTTATTTCCTCTTCCATTTTAGCTTATTATTTTTTAGATAGTCCAGTTTTTAACTATTATGGTTATTAAGAATAAGCTTTTTAAGAGGTTTTTGACACTGTTTAATAGTATTTTGTTCTGTAATTTATACAGTATAGGCAGAGATTTTATAAAGATAATAAGTGTTATGTGGAAATGAGAATTGAGATAGATAAAGAAGCGGATTCAGCATATATTTATTTTAAAGAGATTTCTGAAGGAGAAGTAAAAAATACAATTTCTTTAAATGAAAGTATAAATATTGACCTGGACAAAGAGGGGAAAATGATTGGAATTGAGATTCTTGAAGCAAGTAAAAATCTACCAAAATCAGGATTACAAGAGCTTTCTGCTTAATAGCCTTTATTAGTTTTATTGATTAATATTTTAGAGATGTTTCATATAATTTTTAAAGTCTGCATTTATACTATTAATTATGAAACTCAATAAAAAACAGCTTATGATTGGTGGAATTGTTTTTATACTCTTGATTATTGCTATTTATGCATTTAGTGCAAATGCAGGCTTAAATGGTAAGAAGGATGATAAAATGACTAAGGTTTTACTTGAAACAAATAAAGGTAATATTGTTATTCAGTTATATGATGATATGCCTATAACTGCTGGGAATTTTGAGAATCTTGTTAAAGAAGGGTATTATGGCGGAGTTGGATTTCATAGAGTTATTGATGGATTTATGATTCAGGGAGGAGATCCAACAGGAACAGGTAGTGGAGGTCCAGGATATAATATCAAAGATGAGTTTAGTCATGCTGAGGGAAATAAAAATAATAAATACACTATTTCAATGGCAAATTCAGGGCCAAATACTGGAGGAAGCCAGTTTTTTATAAACTTAGTTAATAATAATTTTTTAGATTCTAAACATCCTGCTTTCGGAGAGGTTGTTGAGGGTATGGATGTTGTTGATGCTATTGGGAAAGTAGAAACAAATGCTAATGATAGGCCTTTGGAAGAGGTTGTTATTATTAAGGCTAGTATAGTTAAATAAAACTTTTAAAAAAAGTTTCACAAAATAAGATATCATAAATAAACCCTATTAAATTAATTTATATAAATGTTTTAAACTAACCTAAATTAGGTAAAGATATTATACCTTTATTAATATATAATCGCTGAATAAATAAAGTAAAAGGGAATTAAAATGGTTAGAAAAAAAGGAAAGAAATACAGCACTAAAATTGATACTGCTGAGAAAAAAGAGGCTGCTGTAATTTTGAAAGTTCTTGGTTTTATTGTTAAATCTCCATATTACCTTGCTAAAAAATTAAAAAATAGCATTGAAAAGAATAAAATTGAATCTAAAAGAGAGTCTATTGCATCTGTTTATGATAATTTTAAAGTTATTGAAACTTTAAATGGAAATTATTCAAATTGGGAGAAAACAATATTTAATTCAGATAGTAAAATTGGAATTATTATTGGAGCGAGAGGAAGTGGGAAAACTGCTTTTGGTATAAAGTTTATAGAAAATATATATGCTAAGAAAAAAGTTAAGTGTTATGCAATTGGATTCAAAGCAGATGATTTTCCTTCATGGATAAATGTTGTTAGTGATATTTCTGAAATAACAAATAATTCATATGTTTTGATTGATGAGGGAGGTATTTTATTCAGCTCAAGAGATTCTATGAGTAAACCAAATAAATTATTAAGTGATTTAATTTTAGTTGCAAGGCATAAAAATCTTAACATTCTTTTTATCTCTCAAAATTCCTCAAATTTAGATGTTAACATTTTAAGACAGGCAGATTATCTTGTTTTAAAACAGTCTTCACTTCTTCAAAAAGATTTTGAAAGAAAAATAATTCAAAAGATATATTCTGATATTGAAGATAAATTTGAAAAACATAAAGAAGTTGAAGGCTTGACTTATATACATAGTGGAGACTTTTCAGGATTTATATCAAATAAACTTCCTTCTTTCTGGAAAACAGAGATAAGCAAGTCCTTTAAGTGAAGATAAAATAAATTCTTTAGAAATTTGAAATTAGTTAAGTCTGTATAACTCTCTCACTTTTTCAGGATCATTATTTTCTCTGAAGTATTTTGCTATCATTTCATCATAAGCTGAGGTCATTTCAAATACCTTTGGAGCTAGAGCAAATCTTTGATTGAAAGTTGTACAGCCATTATTCTTTACAATTGTAGAAAGAATATCTTGATAATCTTCTGGGTCACAAACTGAAGCACAGCTTGGGAAGTTTTTAGCTGCAGCTCTCATCATTGTAGGGCCTCCGACATCTATATTTCCTCTAGCTTTTTCAAATGTAACATCTGGTTTTGATATTGTTTGAACAAAAGGATAGAGATTTACAATAGCCATGTCAATAAATACAGCTCCCTTTAATTCTTCTTGAAGATATCTTTGATGTTTTGGATTCCCTCTTTCTCCTAATATTCCTGCATGTACTTTTGGGTGAAGTGTTTTAACTAATCCTCCCTCCATTTCTGGAAAGCCAGTATATTCAGCAACTTCTAATAATGTATCTTTCGATGGGTTTCCTAAAATTTCTTTAATTTTATTATAAGTTCCACCAGTTGATAAGAATCTAATTTTGGGATTTATTCTAACTAATGCTGGAATAAAAAAATCTAAACCTGTTTTATCAGAAACACTTGCAAGAACATTATTTACTGGAATTAAATCTTCTACACATCCTTGTAAATCTCTTATTGACATCTCAATCTTATTTTTAGATGATTAATAAAGATTCTTGTTATTGGAAATGTATAATAATTGACGTAAATTAATGAATTAATAATCTTTAGATTAAACTTAATTTAATTTTTCTATACTCTCTTGATCTATAGGTATTATATCGAATTTCAAAAGAAAATGATCTGAACTTCCTTTTCTTGTTTCTACTCTGTTTATTTTATGGTGTTGTGTATGGAATATGTGGTCATAGTCTCTTTTCATCCATTCAAATAATGGAATTGAGGGATATGTAGGAACTTTACAACTTGTTAAATTCATTTTCCTGAATTCTGCATATTTTTGGAGCTTGTAATTTGTTTCATTAAAATCTCCCATGATAAATATATTTTTTCCAGATATTTTATACGGTCCTATAAAATTAGCTATTTGTTTCAGCTGTGCTAAACGATATTTTTTTGAAAGTGCTAGATGAACCCCAATGGCTATAATATTTTTTGAAGTAATTTCTATTGCACAAAGACTTCCCTCTTTTAAGAGAGCATTTTCTTTCTTGATATCTATTTCTAATTCATTTCCATCATGTTTTGAGGCGAGGATTGTACACAAATTAAAATAATTCTTTCTATCTGAAGATTTATTTATTATGATTGTTTTATATCCAAGACTTAAAAGGAAATTTGAAACTTCATCTTTTTGAAGTTCGTATATTACTTCGTTTACACATAAAATATCTGCATTAGATTCCTTTATCAGTAATTTTACCTCTTCAAGATTTGTAACTCTCTTTATTACCTGCTTAAAAGAATTTTTAATGTAAAAGTAATAGTGGGCTGCTATATTTGATACTAGAGAATTTCCTTTCATTCCTCCGAACATATTGTAAGTTGCAAGTATCATTTTGTCTATTTATTCCTCCAGTCATTTTCAACCTCTCCTATTTTAAAGTCTAGCTTTTATTTATATCTTGTGGAACTTGAATCTTTCTCTTATAGGCTGTTTAAATAGCTTTCT
>JBBSXX010000080.1:2265-7249 GCA_038045565.1 Nanobdellota archaeon | reverse complement strand
ATTTCAACTATGCTTCCATTTTGACATAGATGAGCTGTTATTCCGTATTTGTAGCCCATTTCTTTTGCAAGCTCCATTGCAGGAGTTGTTTTATCCAAACCACCATGGCTTGGTATTATATGCTCTGGTTTTAATAAATTAAACATTTCTCTTAAATCTTCTCTTCCACCATGCCCTGAATTGTGAAGCATTACCCCTCCAAAACCACCTATAAAATTCTGTGCTCCAGGAACACTAAAATCATAAACATTTCCATTATACTCTGATTCTTTAATTTCCGCAATAGGATCAAATAATAAATCACTTTTTATTAATTTATCAGTAAAACCTACTATAGACTCTGATTGTTTCAGTATAAGATTTTGGCTTATATGTTGTTTTTTATTTTTGGATTTTTCCCTGTAATTTATTATATCATATAGATAAGTATCTTTTTTAGGAGTTATATCCTCAAAATTTATCATATCTATAGGTAAAGATTCTGGAGGTAATTGCTGTGAAAATTTTGTTTTAATTATCTTGTCCCCAATCTGAAGCTTGAACTTATCTGATAAGAAATTCTTTAAGATGTCTAAATATTCAATGCCTTGAATTCTTATAACATAAGAATGAGTTTCTCCTGTTTCTTTTTTGTTTCCAGCAATAAACCTTTTTTTATTAACTTGTATATGATCAAATTTTGCACATATTCCAAGCTGAGTAAATAAATAGAGCAAATCTGAAGCTAACTTTTCAGATGCTGTTTTTATTCTTATTCTAAAATGATCAGTTCCTTTGTCAATACCCCCATCGCCATTAATATAAGCACCTAAAAAGTTAAGTTTAAATTCGTTACTTGAAGAAAAAACGAATTTTGGTATTTTTTTAGTTCTTGCATTTTCTCCAAACCATTCTTTAAATAATGATTTTAAAATTCGTGCTCCAAAGGTTATTTCATAAGATGTTCCTTTATCAATAACTTTAACTGTTGAAAATGGAAAGCATGATTTTATTGATTTTTTTATATCTTCCAGAAGATCATCTTCTTTTTTGCTTATAACTAAGGAAATATGTCTAGGGGCAGATCCTTCTGCTAGATAATAACCCAGAAGTCTTGCGAATTCATTAGTAAGAGGTATTTTTACGGAAGTAATTGGAATCTTATCATAAAAAAAAGTATTATTACTTTGTTTAACATGAGCATTTTCTATTTTTATATAATCGTTAATATCTATTTCTTTAACCTCTTTATACCAGGAAAACCTTTTAGGAATAGCTAAGTAATCTCCAATTTTTAATAAATCTCCTTTTTCAGAAATAACCTGGCCTTTTTCTAGTTTAAATAAACTATGGCCAGATGTTATTGAAACACTTCTTCCTGATTTAGTCTTTATATTAAATATTTTCCCATTATATGGATGTTCTACAACCTGCGCATTATACCATTTTATCTTTAAATCATTAGGATCAAATGCAGGTACTTTTATCTCTTTTTTTTCATCTTCTTCTATCATTCCTATTTCTTTTAGCTTCATACCTTTAGAATCATTTATTACAACTTGGGTGTTAGGAAGCACTGAAACATGGACATTGTCAAAGATTCTAACATCAAATCCTTTAAGTTTTTTTTCCATTGTTGCTCTGTTTGCTATATTAATTGGGGCTGGAATTACTTTTGATGAGAAGATAACACTATCTCCTGATCTTAAAGTTAAAGGTAATTTTCTGCTGACAATTCTGTCAAGAATTGAATTTGGTTCTGCTTGATGTCCTGTACATACAAGCACATAGTTTCCTCTTTTTTCATCTATCTGTTTCATCATTTTCTTGACTTGATTTGGGAAACTTACTATTTGTATATCTTTTTCAAAAGTGCAGAGATTAACTCGTTTAGCTGCATCAACATATTTTGCCAAAGATCTTCCCATAAATATTACTTTTCTATTTAATTTTTTTGAAAACTCAACTATGCTTTTAAGTCTTGCAATATGTGAGGAAAAGGTTGTAATAACTATTGCATTGTCCCCATGGTCAACAGTTAACAATACTTCTTCCACCATTGCTCTTGCTATTTTTTCAGAGTGTGTTTTTCTATCATCTCCAGAATATAAAGAATCAATTATCAAAACTTTAACTCCTATTTTAGCCAATTCTCGCATTTTTTCATAGTTTGGAGGTCTTCCAATAGTGGGATTGTCATCTAACTTGAAATCATTTGCATATACTATAACTCCATCATCACAATGAAGAGCAACTAAAGCAGAGTGAGGGGTTGAGTGAGTAATATTAACAAAATCAACTTTATAGGATTTATTTTTTCCTCTAACCATAGTAGAATTATCTGGATGGACATAAACCATTTTATTTTTTAGTTGTGTGTTAGTATCGGTTAAAAGTGCTTTAAATAATTCTAGTGTAAATGGAGTGCTTATTATATCTGCTTTTGGATATTTATATGCAACATGATGAACTGCACCAACGTGATCTAGATGGGCATGGGTTATGATAAATGCTCTTACTTTATCTTTATTTTTTTCCAAAAAAGTATCGTCTGGAAGAGCTCCCACTTCCCTTAATAATTTTGGAGTTGGCTGTTTTGTAGATTCCTGAAGATCTATGACTGCTGGAAGAAATAAGCCGCAATCGAATACAAATATATCATCCTGAAACTCTATGGCAGTCATGTTTTTTCCAACTTCATTGTAACCGCCTATTGTGTGTACTTTAAACATCTTAATCTAAATAAAAAGTAATGAGACATTTATATAGCTTATTATTAGGTCAAAATTAGATATCTTGATGAAGGTCTTTGGATTTAAGAGACATTATTTTTCCAATTCTGGACTATTTGTAAAAGAGTTAATTTATTGATAATATGAATTTGATATGGAATTTACTTTACACTATAGTAAGATTTAATTATCATTATTAACTAACTAATCTATGGCTGGAAAACTAAAATCCCTTAAACCAAGTATGAAGGAAAATAAAAGATATCTTTTGCTTAATGGTAATTTTTCAAGGAAAGATGTTGAGGATTCTATATTAAATTTTATTGGAATTCTTGGATATGCGAAAGCTGCTCCAGTATTTGTTTCAAATAATATTCTTGCTGTTAACAGAGAGTATGTTAATGAAGTTAGAGGAAGTTTTGCATTATATCATAAAGACAGTAGGAGAATAGAAGTTGTGAAAGTTAGCGGAACTTTGAAAGGGTTAAGAGGAAAATAGGATCAATTTACCATGAAAAATTATAATATAGAATTTTCTCACATATATGCTGATGAGAAGTTTGGTGTTGAACAAATTAATGGTATTAAATATTTGAAAAAAATAATAAAAGAGCTTAATAGGGAGAAAAAATCTTTTTCAACAGTTATTTTAATAGATGAATTTAGCCCAGATAAAAAAACATTAGATGAAAAAGATTTTTTAAATAAAGTTAAGGAATATGATGTTCCTGTTGATTTTGTTGGTTATGAATCTAAACTAGCTCCATTATTTGATATTTTATTAAAAGATATTGAAAGAAGTAGGTTGCATTTTAAAGAGGATTCTATTTTTTTAATTGATGGAAAAAATAAAATTGCTTTGCAAAGGGAAGGAAAGCCTACATGCTCTGCTTTGATAGCAATATGGATATTATGTCGTTTTGGAATTATTAAACTTCCTTCTGATTTAGTTAAAAATATTAATAAAACAGGATTTTATGCAGAAAAATTAATTACTATCCTCCCAAAAAAGTATAGAGAAACAGAAGATAAAGTATTAAAAATATTAAAACACAGCAAACATAAAGAAGTTGTAAATTTAATAGAATATGGTTTTTTTAAATAACTAATTAAAATGAATGATAATTTTATTGGAGTAATAATAGAAGAAAGTCTTGAAAATAAAAAGATTCTTAAAAAAATTAAAATTATTCAGACAAAAGTTGAAAGGGTAACTGAAAGACATAAGACTCCTTGGATTAAACAATGGACTTTGCATACTGTTAAAATTCCTGAAGATAAAATTGATAAAATTTCTGAAGAAATAAGCAAAGCTCTTGATTCAAAACATGATTGGTATGCTGATTTTAAGACAGATAAAATACATTATATTATTTTCAGAGATAAAGTTTTTAGGATAAATAGACATTCTAAAAAAGAGTATGATCAGGCAAAAAATTATGGCCTTTCTTTAGGAATACCCGAATATCAGGTTGATTTTAAGCCTATAAAATAAAAGATTTCGGCCGAAATCTTTTTAAACCTTAAAATCCTGGAAAATATGGAAAGTAACAAATGTGAAAGGGTTAATATATTAACTTTCTAAAGTAATTAACCACAATACAACGAGGTAAAAGAGTTCAATTAAAAGAACAATAAAACAATAAAAATGGACATGCCAACAGAAATTCAGCATCAAGCTATGGGTTATGACCGTGCTGCGACTATGTTTTCGCCAGACGGACATCTTCTCCAAGTAGAGTATGCTGAAAAAACAGTAAGATTAGGATCAAGTAGCATAGCTATTTCATGTAGTGATGGGGTTGCCATAATTTCTGACAGAAGAGTTAATGATAAACTTATAATTCCCGAGTCCGCAAACAAAATTTATGAAATTGACAGTCATGTAATTGCAAGTGCTGCAGGCATTTTAAGCGATGCAAGAGTTTTAGTTGAAAGAGCAAGAATTATGGCTCAGCAAAACAGATTAACTTTTGATTCTCCAATTGAAGTTGAAGAAATTATAAGAGAGATAGCTAATGTTAAACAGCAATTTACTCAGTATGGGGGCGCTAGGCCTTTTGGAGT
This sequence comes from Nanobdellota archaeon, assembly GCA_038045565.1. GTDB lineage: Archaea > Nanobdellota > Nanobdellia > Pacearchaeales > GW2011-AR1 > JACPLR01. The sequence goes on along the minus strand of JBBSXX010000080.1, from coordinate 2,471 downwards.
TGCTATAATGATTGCTGGAATTGACATTAATGGTATGCCTAGAGTATTTTCATCAGATATAACTGGAAATTACTTTGCATACACAAGTATGGCAATTGGAGAGAACGATGAAAGAATAAAAGAGATGTTAAGAATGAAATATGACAGAAATCTAAATATAGATGGAGGAATAAAATTAGCCTTAAATATCTTCAAAGAAATTCTGG
>JBBSXX010000080.1:0-2255 GCA_038045565.1 Nanobdellota archaeon | reverse complement strand
GAAAGAATTTTGAATTAAGCAGATTTGATGCTGCTTATATTAGTAGAAACGATAAGAAAATTGTTAAGCTAGTAGATACTAGTTTGAAGAAGTATGCTTAATTAAATTTAAAATGACAAATGTTGTTGCAAGAATAAAACAGCAGGGAAAGAATTTTGAGATCCTTGTTGATGTTGACAAAGCACTAGAATATAAAAAAGGAATTTCTAATAATATTAATGATGCTGTTGCTATAGACAGAGTTTTCTATGATTCAAAAAAAGGAACCCATGTTAGTGAAAAAGATTTGAAAGATGCTTTTGGAACAGATGAATTTAATGTTGTTGCTGATAAAATAATAAAAAGTGGGGAAATTCAGGTTCCTTTGGAATATAAAGAAAAACAGAGAGGAGAAAAGGAAAAACAAATTATTGATTTCCTTGTTAGAAATTCTGTTGATCCAAGAACTGACAGACCTTATACTCCAGACAGAATTGAAAGGTCTTTAGATGAGGCAGGAGTAAGTATAACAAATAAACCTATTGAAACTCAAATGAATGAAATTGTTTCTAAGCTAAAAGTTGTTATGCCTATAAAGATTCAAACAAAGAAGATTTTAATAACTATCTCTGCACAGTATACTGGACAGGCTTATGGTCTTTTACAGCATTATAAAGAATCTGAAGAATGGATGGGAAATGGAGATTTGAAATGTGTTGTTAATGTTCCTGTTGGATTCCAAATGGAATTTTATGATAAATTAAATGCAATGACACATGGAAGTGTTATGAGTGAAGAAATAAAAGAATAGAAAGGTTTAAAATGAAAAAACATGAAGAAGTATCTGAGGAAAACATGAAAGAAGAAAGGAATATTGAAAATGATAATAGTTTTGAAAAAGAAGAAAAGGAAAGAAAGGTAGTTGTACCTGGAGAGATTATTGCTGATGGAGATGATTATTTACCGGGGGAAGGAACAAGAAGAATTGAAGGAAATATTATAGCTCAGAGATATGGGCTTGTTGAACAGACTGGAAAATTATTCAGAGTTATTCCTTTATCTGGAGTATTCATACCAAGAAGAGGAAATGTAATTATTGGACAGATATTAGATATAAGTTTTAATGGATGGATGACAGATATTAATGCTCCTTATTCATCATTCTTACCTGTTGGAGAGGTTCCAAGATTTATTGATAAAAACAGTTTAGGTGAATTTTTAAACATAGGTGAATTTTTTTCAGCAAAAATAATTGGCGTTAAACAAAAAGGAATTGATTTAAGCCTTGATAGCAAAGGTCTTGGAAGGCTTGAAGATGGAATAATAGTTTTTATTAATCCTAATAAAGTTCCAAGAGTTATTGGTAAAGAAGGAAGCATGATAAAAATAATAAAAGATGAAACAAACTGCAGAATTGTAATTGGACAAAATGGAGTTGTATGGATTAGAGGAGATAATGTTGAAGATGAATTATTTGCTAAAAAAGCAATTTTATATGTTGCTGAAAATTCGTATTTGAATGGATTAACCGAAAAGGTCCAGGAATTTATGAACAAGGAGAAAGGAAAATGAGTTACACTAAAAGATATGATGGTAGAAAGTTTGACGAACCTAGACCTATAACTGCAAAAGTGGGAGTTGTTCCAAATGCAGATGGAAGTGCTATGTTTGCTTTTGGAGATACTGTTGCTATCGCTGCAGTTTACGGACCTAAACAACTTCATCCTCAGCACTTGCAAAATCCTGAAAGAGGAATTTTAAGATGCAATTATAGTATGATGAGTTTCTCCGTATCAGAGAGAATAAGGCCTGGACCTAATAAAAGAAGTATGGAAATTTCTAAGATTACTGAATGGGCTTTGAATCCTGCTGTAATGATTAATGAATATCCTAATACTGTTGTTGATGTTCATATTTTAATTCCTCAAGCAGATGCTTCGACAAGATGTGCAGGAATAAATGCAGCTTCACTTGCATTAGCTCATGCAGGACTACCAATGAAGGATCTGATTACAAGTGTTTCTATTGGTAAAATGGATAAACAATTAGTTGTTGATGTTAATAAAAAAGAAGAAGATTATGAAGAGGGAGAGGGAGCAACAGATATGGCTATGTCATTTTTACCAAATAGTGGAGTTTTAACACATATTCAAATTGATGGAAAAGTTTCAACAAAAGAACTTAAAGAGGCTATAAAATTAGGAAGAGAAACTTCTAAAAAAATATATGAAGTTCAAAAAGAAGCATTAAAGGATATTAAAATGAAGGGAGATAAA
>JBBSXX010000079.1:0-2911 GCA_038045565.1 Nanobdellota archaeon | reverse complement strand
AAGCAAAATTATCTAGTGAAGATGCAAAATTAGCAAGCCAATATCTTACTCTTAGAGTAAAAGAAACAAAACCAAGTAATATTGGATGTGCATCTGGAGAAGCTGGCGAAGCAGATTAAAATCATTGTAATAATTATGTAACATTATCTAGTAGTTTAAGTAAACCTTTTTTCTTAATATCTTCTCTTAATTTAATTAATCTTCTTTGAGATGTTTTATCTAATTTATAACCCCTATAAAGGCTTCTACCAACTTCAGAATTTAATTCACCTTCTAACTCTTCTATTGTATCATACATACTTCTAGAAGGACTTCCTCCACTCTCATGACTTCTTGGAGAGTAAGCATGTCCAGTTCCTTTATCAAATTCCACTCTTTCTGAAGCTAAAACAATATTTACTCCTCTATTTTTTGCTAGAAATACGGAATCATAGATTTCTTGCCACTTTTTTGTATCTGCAGGAATCTGTAAAGCATCTAAAACTAATTTTAAATAAATATGGCTCATATCTCCCATAATAAACCTAAGAAACTTTAATTTTTAAACATTTATTTACTTCAAAATCTTACCCGTTTCCATATACCACAAATAAAGGTCTAGCTCTCCAAGACCAATACCTGTTTTATCAGAAAGATCTCTTAAAACATTTTCAATTTCTAGATATTTATTTTTAGTCAGAGATTTTGATTTTGGTCTTTCAACTAAATTTTCCTTAACAAGAAGATCAATAATATGGAAGTCAATTATAGCAGCATCTCCGTATCCTATATTTCTTAAAAAATGACTTGCTTCTTTATATCCAAGTCCTTTAACATTCTTAACAAGAAACTCTCTTCTTTCAAAATCACTCTTAAACTCTTCAAGAATATCTTTTATGTTATTCATATATCTTCTTGCCTCAACAACAAACCTTGCCCGTGCATTTGGAAACCTATGTCCAAGGGTTTTTAATTGGAAAGCAAGTAAATCCTCCGGCAAAACAAAAAATCCTTCTCCAACAGCATTTTGAATTTTAATTCCTCCATTGGCACTAAAATTAGCAGTCATAAAACAAAAACACATTTCAGAGAAAATTTCTTTGCTTGTTTTATTTTTAAATGAATTAAACTCTTCTACTCGTTTATCAATTACCTCTCTAATTTCAGAGTTCCTTAAATCATTTATTTTATCCATTAGCATTTTTTTTAAAGCATATATAAATTTATAAAATTATCATCCCAAAGTTTATTATGGAAAGTGGAAGATCTTGTCTTGAAAGTACTATCAAAAAATTAACTTCTAACTTACCTCAAGGCTATGAAATGCTTGCAATAGCATATGGAATTGTTATATATCCACAAATCTGGGCAGTTCAACAAACATATAATGTTATTAATAAATTTAAGGTATAAAATTATCAATTCTTTTTATTTAATCCAGAAACCTTTAAATAGTGTCAACATTGAGTAGTAACATAAAATGGGATATTTAAAACAATTACTTCCGATAAAAGGAAGAAAGAGAACACTCTCAAGCATTTTACTTAGGGTGCCTTTTGGTTCGTGTAGAGAAGAAACTCTTGATAAGCTAGAATCTTTCTTAGAATCTGGAGGAGCTAATTTAACTCTTGATGAATATAAACATATCAGAGGTAATTATTTAGGTACTGATAAAGAAGGTAGGAATTCTAATATTTATAATCAATTTGTTCAGGATGCTATAGATGAAGGTTATGATGCAAAGAAAGCAAAAAGAATTTCTATGTTATTTACTGATTATTTAACAGATCAGCATTATAGACTTTTACTCACGCCTAAAGAATCAAGGAATGATAAAAATGAACATCATAGAAGTACTAGGTTTATGGGAATTCTTGCAAATGGATATCCAATAATTGAAGATATTCAAAAACCAGAAAGTCTGGAAAATAGAGCTGAAAAAGAAAAAACTTTTTATGATTTTGAGAGAGCTGTTTTTATTCCTGATGATAAAAGATATGTTGAAGAAAGAATTAATGAAGTTGAAAGCACTGCTTTTAAAATTGATGATACTAGAATGTCTAAGTATAAGATTCATACATTAGAAATGGCTATAAATTATGTTTCTAAATCAAAAAAAGCAGACTCTGAAAAGAAAGATAGTATTGTTTCAAAAGTCATAGGTAAAGTTGCTTCTTATTTTTCTTGGAAAAATTGATTTTAATCTTCAGGTCTTCTATAATCCCATCTTCCTTCACTTTCTGCTTCTTGAATTGAACCAAAGAAATTTTGCATTACATCTAAAATTCTTACTTCACCACATGAACCAGTATATCTACACCATGCATGTGCTCCTTCAAAAGTTGTACTTCTATCAATACTTGGTGTTCCAAATATATTTCCATTTTTCTTAAATAACTCTAATAATACCCCACATGCTAGTGCATAATGTCTACAAACTCCAACTCTATTTTCAATAAATCTATCTAAATTCATTTTTCTATCATCCCAAGCAAGATAAGTTCCAATTAATCTTTCTACCAATATTTCACTATTATCTGTTGGGGGAATCTGTTCATAAACAATACCGAATACTGCTCTTAAAACCTCACTTCTTTTAACTGTCCCATTTATACTTGCTTTTTTTCTAGCAATATTAAATAAATTCGAAATAGGTTGGGAATTTTTCGAATCTACAACAATTGCTTCTCTTGGTGATCCCCCCAAATATACTCCTCCATCTATCTGACTATCCCTATAGATTACTCTTCTCCTAAGATAATAATCTACACCATTAACTTAGTAAATAAGTTCATTTTCATGCATTCTTTCAATTAATCTTTCAGAGTTTGACATTACCATAGAATTCGAAAAAATGTTTTGTTTTTAAACTTATCTAATTAATTTTATACTCTTTAACATCAAAACCTAATCTTTCATTAATTACTCTTGC
>JBBSXX010000078.1:0-2051 GCA_038045565.1 Nanobdellota archaeon | reverse complement strand
TGTGAGTATGATCCCCGGTGATCGCAAGGTTGCCGGATGCTTTAATTTCTTTAATAAGTTAGGAGGATTCTAAATTGGAAGACACTTTAATTTTTGTTGATGATGGTTTCTTTGGACTTGTAAAAAAACATTTTCAGAAAAATAGTAAAAAACCAATAAAATATTTACAGACTTTTAGAAATATAAGCAATAATGAAAAGCTAAATTTAAAACATGTTTACATTTATACAGCTCCCCCATATCAAAGCCCAAAACCTACTGAAAAAGAAGATTTTCTTATGAGCAAATATCAAAATATGACTAAAATGTTAAGAAAGAAAAAATGGATTTCTTTAAAGGAAGGAAGATGCCAGAAAATAATTAATAAGGAAGGCAAAGAGGAATTTTCCCAAAAAGGCATTGATGCACTTCTTATTTTGGATATGTATGATATTAAAGAAAATCATCCAAATATAAATAAAATCATATTGGTAGCTTCTGATTCTGATTTTGTTCCTGTTATTGAAAGAATGAAACAAAAAGGATTCGAGGTAGTAATTTATACTTATTTTGATAGAAAAAGACATTCAAGATTTTCAACATCAAACCATTTATTGAAAGTTGCTTCAAAATGGGTTAAAATGAATGAAACTTTATTTGAGGATAATCAAAAGGATAATAAAGAAAATAATAAAGAAAATAAAGAGAACAATTAAAATGAAAACAAATAAACGAATTTTGATGCTTATTCTTCTCCATTAAAACTTGAAATAAGTTTTTCAATTTCAAATAAGAACTCCTTAGCTCTTTTCAATGAAGTTTCTGCCTTTGAAGATAATTCAGGTCCCTTTGTTTGATATTGAATAGAACTTCTCTTTTTTCTTTCATAATCAAAATTACCTATTAAGTCTTCTGCCTTATTCCCAGCAATAAGTAAAGCTTCTTCTTTAAGTTCTTCATAGTTTTCAATTAGACTTTCTTTTAGTCTATCTTTAACATAAACAATTAAAGCATCACTTGTAACTTTATGTGGAATTTTCTCTCCAACTTTATATCCTATTTTGTATAGCACTGCGTTGCCCATATAAAACATAGAATAATATGAGGCAACGATAACCCATAACTTTGACTTACCATTCTTGAAAAGAAAGTCAGCTGTTTCCAGACTTTCCTTTGCATTATTAGTTAATACACTAAAAACAATATCCTGAAAATCTTGTTTGTAAATTAATCCTTCAGATAAATAAGACTTAACATTTGTTTGCGCCTCTTTTATCCTTTTTTGATCTAGCATTTTATCTTAAACATTTGATATAAGCCGATAATAATCTTCTAACCCAAATAAGATAATATTCTTTTTAATTGCTTCTGTTACTACACTTTGCTCTCTGCTTTTTAGCATATCAATAAAATCTTTATAACTTACAGAAGTTAAATGAATTTTAAGGGGAATTAATTCTAGTTCATTTTCAATAATCTTTGATCCTTCTTTGTCTGAAATTAAAAGCAAATCAATGTCTGAGTATTTTGTCTCCTTTTCTTTAGCATAACTTCCAAATAAAATAAGTATGAACTGCTGGTTTATTTTTTTGATCCTATTATATATTGCAAGAAAATCTTTATTTTTGAATAAATCTTTTTTCCTTTGATTTTCAACGATGAAAATATCCTCATGAAAAATATCTGTTTTATTTTTAAAACTGCACCTTTTCATATTGCCTAAATCCTCTATATTTATTATATCTCCTCTTCCAAGCTTTAAGGTATTTGTATAAATAAGTTTGTAGTCCATCTTTAAATTTCTGGAAATTTCATTTATGCTAAAAGACCTTTCCTTATTTTCAATTAAAAATCTTAGTATCTTTTGTTTAACATCCATTTTGTTTAGCATTAATTTTATTTTAAAGCAGTTTATTCATTTAATATCCATTATGTTAAACATAACATAATATTATGTCATAAAAGACATATATAAACCTTTCCCTTTAATCTGAACATCTATTTTTATTTAATCAGAATAAAGTAATAACAAACAACCAAAAACAAAAACCTTTAAAAACAAGGCAAAGGTA
>JBBSXX010000077.1:0-2742 GCA_038045565.1 Nanobdellota archaeon | reverse complement strand
ATTTCAGGATTAAAATTAGTCGGGGCATAACTAACCCATTGTAATGTATTAATTCTTCTTTCAATGGGTAAATTATCTTCTGCAGCAAAAACAATAAAACTACTAAATATTAAAATAATAAAAAGTAAAAGAAATATTGGTTTTTTCATAATATATTAAACTAATACCCATATATAATGATTGTTAATATTGAGAATATACTTCCCTATTAATCTATTAAGAGAGAAAATTAATTGACACGAGAATTTCTATAGACATGTTAATAATACCCGCCACTAAAACAGCCAATAAATTAACATTAATGAATTCAACCATGAACTATAATAGAAATTAATATATTTAAATATTATTAATTAAGCAATTGCAAGATTCTGTAAATGAGGATAAATTAACAAATCTCTTTTTTCCATATCTCTTCTTTTACTTTCAATAAATCTTAAATCTTCACGATCTGAAAATTCTCCTGCTTCTAAACCAGGTTTTATAATAGTATTCCAAAAAGTTATAGTATATTCTTTTTCCCAGGTTAATTCTCTAGGAGATAAATGATCTTTAAATTCAGGGCTGGGATCTTCACCTAATGAGATCCTGTCATTGCCTCGTAAATAGTCTAAAGCAGCTTCATTTCTTTCAACATCCCTACCCATTTGAATGATCATAAAGTAATGATGATCTCTCATCCATGGTTCTTGGCCTTCTATAAACTTCATCTCTAACTTACTTACCATAAATATACATAATGTTCTTATATTTAACTTTTACTACCAATCATTCTAAATAAACAGCAGGCCTTCCAGGTTTAGCCTTTCCAGCCTTATTTTCAGGATCATATTTATGCTTATCATTGACCACATAAACCTTAACATCTTTCCCAATTCTTTTGGTTAAAGTATCTTCATTATAATTAGCTTTTTCTGGAGGAATTACATATAAATATATTTTATCAGCTTCTTTTCCTTTTTTTTCTTTAATAATTTTCAAAATATTAAAAACATCAGAAACGGTTTTATCCAAAGCTTCTTCTTCCTTTTCTAAATTAAGATCAATTTTTTTCTCATCAACTATTGGCCATGAAGCTAAAGAAACAAACCCTTTTCCTCCAATTTTCTCCCAAAGTTCTTCAGAGATAAACGGGCAATAAACACTTAATAATATTATAAATTTTTCAGCAGTTTTCTTATCTATATCCTTATCTTGGAAATAATCGAATAACATTCTAAGTTTAATCGCAGCAAGATTATGCTTAAAGTTCTCAATGTCAATAGTTATTTCCTTTATAGCTTTGTTAATTTTACTTTCAATTCTTACATCAGATTTTCCAAATTTATTTTTAGAAAAATATTCAAAAATCTTATTCAAAAATTTATGGCTTCCCAAAACTATTTTCTCATCCCAATTTGAATCATTATCTGGAGAAGCAAAAGAAACTAAAGCTAATCTTAAAGTATCTGCCCCATATTTTTCAATCATTTCTAAAGGTTCAACAAGAGTTTCTGGTTTGCTTTTTGACATCTTTTCTCCATCACTTCCGTGCACTATTCCTTGAGTAAAATATCTTAAAGCAGGTTCATCAAATTTTATCAATCCTAAATCTCTTAAAAACTTTGCATAAAATCTAATATAAATTAAATGCATTGTAATATGTTCGGGCCCCCCAATATACTGATCTATCGGACACCAGTAAGAAACTTTTTTTTCATCAAATATCTTCTTTGAATTTTTAGGATCTGTATATCTAAGATAATACCAAGAAGAATTAACAAATGTATCCATTGTATCTGTTTCCCTTCTAGCTTTTCCGTTACACTTAGGGCATTTAGTATTTACAAAATCTTTATTCGTTGCCAAAGGATTTCCTTCTCCAAACTTAACTTTATCGGGAAGTTTAATTGGAAGATCTTTTTCATTAACAGGAACAATTCCACACTTATCACAATAAACAATAGGTATTGGAGTTCCCCAATATCTCTGCCTTGAAATTAACCAATCTCTTAATTTATACTGAATAGTTTTCTTTCCTAATTTTTTTATTTCAAGTGCTTTAACAATATGTTCTTTAGCTTCTTCAGTATCAAGATCATTAAATCCTTCAGAATTCACTAAAATCCCTGGTCCGGTGTAAGCTCCTTCTTTATTAATAGCTCTTCTCCAGATAAGTTTCATATCTTCAACATTAAGAAAAGCTTCAACTTCTTCTTTTTTCATCCAAAGAACATCATGAATTTTCTTTTCATCTTCTGAAATATCTTCCTTACTACCATTTTCTAATTCAAAATATAATCCTTGAAAAAATGCCCATCTATTTTCTTTTTTTAATTTATGATAAAATTGAGAATTAACAATATCTCCTAATTTTTTTACAAATTTAGCTTTTTTATAACCAGTCTCTTCTAAAATTTCCCTTTTAGCAGCATCAACTGTATCCTCTCCTTCTTCTATGCCACCTATTACAAATCCCTTCCAATTAACTTGTTTCCACTTTAAACATAAATATTTATCTTCTGACCAATGCTTAACTACACATACTACTGCATTACGTTTCTTGAAAGGGAGATTTTCTTTAACAGCATCCTCTCCATCTTCCTTAACAATCAATGGTTGAACAACTAGTTTAATAGGAATTCCATATTTCTTAGCAAACTCAAAATCTCTCTGATCATGTGCTGGAACAGCCATTACCATACCTGAACCATAATCTGCTAAAACAAAATTACCTGCATAAACAGGAACTTTTTCATTATT
>JBBSXX010000076.1:0-1109 GCA_038045565.1 Nanobdellota archaeon | reverse complement strand
CAGAAAAAGGAGCTAACTTTCCAGTAGAAGTAGCGAAGAAGTTAATGAGTGAATACTCCCCTCCCTATCAAAGATAGGAAGGGGCTTCTATGGATTGAGTACCAATGCTCTGTATTCCCAGAGCAAGAATATTTAAGGAAGCATTATGGTCTCTATTAATAGAAATATTGCATTTGGGACAATTATGAACACGAACATTAAGAGTTTTTTTAACTATAAGACCACATTGAGAACAAATTTGAGAAGTATAAGCAGGATTTATCTTTATCAAATTTCTACCAGCATTTTCAGCTTTGTAGGTGAGATAAAGAATAAATTGATTCCATGCCGCATCCATAATGCTTTTATTAAGCTTATTGCCAAATACTTTAGTATGATTACTAAGCATACTTTTAATGTTAAGGTCTTCAATGATAATAGTTCCAAATTGATTAACAATCTTTTCAGATTCCTGATGAGCGAAGTTAGTTCTTTTATTAGTAATTCTTTCGTGTATTTTACTAACAATTTTTCTAAATTTATACCTTTCAGGAGTTCCTTTAACTTGTTTAGACAATTTTCTTTGAGCCTTTGCCAAAGCCTTTTCTTCTTTTCTAAAGAAGCGTGGATTATTTATTTTACTACCATCAGAGAACGTTACAAAAGAAGTAAGACCAACATCTATTCCTATAACTTTATCAGATTTAGGCAAGGGATTAGGCAAAGTTTTACAAGAAAAAGAAGCATACCATTTTCCTGTGGCAGACTTTCTGATAGTGCAAGTTTTCATTTTACCTTCAAGTTGCCTATGATATTTGATTTTAATATGACCTATCTTGGAAAGTTTAAGGTTATTATTTATAATCTCAAATCCACTTTGAGGATAAGTAATAGAATTATAGCTATGATTTTTAAATCTTGGATAGCCGACTTTATCTCTATTTTCTTTAACTCTTCTAAAGAAATTCTTAAATGCTTTATCTACTCTTTTAAGGACATCTTGAAGAACTTGGGAATGGATATTATTGAGAAAATCAATTCTTTGTTTATCTTCACTAAGGATAGAAGATTGCTCATTATAAGTAAGACCTTTTTTAGTTCTTATATAAGTGTTCTTTCTATCAAGAAGA
>JBBSXX010000075.1:0-1088 GCA_038045565.1 Nanobdellota archaeon | reverse complement strand
AGTTGTTAATTTAACTTATTTGAATTGCGAGACAGCCTGCTTAGGGTTGTTCACTAATAAAATAAACTAATCCTCATTCTCAACTCTTGGAGCTAAAATAAATGCAAGTTCAAATCCTTCCTGCTTAAATTCAAGTTTGACAGGATGATCACTTGAAAAATTAATGAATATTTTATCGGCAACTTTGCTTGCTTTGATAAATTTTTGAAGATATTCCAAAGAGTATTTTGCTTTAGATTTTCCAGAAATTATTTTTACTTCATCACTTGAGAATTCAGCTCTTGCAGAATTCAATCCACTTGCTTCAATAACAAACTTCTCAGGTTCTGCTATAAAGGTACAAGCATCTGCTACAATTAAAGAGTCTTCTATAACATCTACAAAATCTTGAGGGTTCATTTGTATTTGGGAAAGAAATTCAAGTGACGGAAGAGTTTTTTCTTCACCCTCAATATCAATTAAAGCAAGTGAAAAACTTCTTTTTATTTTATCCCTTATTTCAATTTTCAAATACCCATCAGAATTTTCCATTATTAAACTGCTTCCAGGTTTTGCTCTTCTTAAAACAGCCTTTAAATTATCAAGATTAACTCCTAAAACCTCGTTTTTTGAATCAATATTAAACTCTGAAAAAACATTTCTTGGTAGTTTAAATGAAACTAAAGCAACATTTGCAGGGTCAATAGCAACTATGCTCATTTCATGCTGGGAGAATTTTATTTTAACCTCTGTTACAAGTTCAGATATTATTGAAATTACATCTGAAAATACTTTTGGATTATCTAATTTAACCTGCATTTTACACTCTTTTTAATTCCCTTTAAATTTATAATACATATAGTGATTACTTTTAAGCTTTATTATAGTCTTTTCTATATGTTTAATCTTCTTACTTGCACCTTAGTTATAAATAATCCTTTTATTCTTCCGTAATACCTTGTGCTCTTGGCACAGGGATAAAATATAGGTAACAATACTAAATAATTTTCTTAATCCTAAAAAAAATCCCCTATCTTTAGACTTCAAGATTTATTATCTTGAGAGTGATCAAGAATCTCATTCTTGACATAGAGGTTCAATCATGTAGA
>JBBSXX010000074.1:0-4465 GCA_038045565.1 Nanobdellota archaeon | reverse complement strand
TGGTCTAGTTGCTTTAGTTTCATATCTAAAAACATTTGCCCTTTGATATGTTTTAAATGGTAAATCTTTGTATGAGCGAATCCATAACGAAAACATCTGGTAAAATGCTGTTTCACTTGTTGGTCTTAATGCCAGTTTATCTTCTCCCTTTACATTTTCAAGCCAGAAAACGTCTGGGGAAAATCCTTTTATATGACTTGATTCTTTTTTGAGATTTTTTTCAGGTATAACTGTTGGAAAAAAATAAGGCATATGCCCTTTTTTTCTTAGTGCAGATTCCATAAAATAAAACATTTTTTCCATACTTAGAACAGACCATGGCTGGAAAACTATAAATCCCTTTATATTATACCTAATATCTGCTAATTCGGCTTTTTGTATTATATCTGTATACCATTCTGAGAAATTTTTTGATTTAGAAATATTGAACGTTACGGTCTTATTCTGGTTATTTGATTTTTCTTTTGTCATTATTACAAATAGTTTATTGGTTTATTAAAGTTTTTTGTATTATAGATCTTTTCTACTTTCAGATCTTTTTGAGGCATGTTCACTTAGCAAATATAAAATTTTTGACCTTTCTTCTTTAAGTTTTCTTTTAGCATCTTTTTTTAATTCCTTGAAATCCTGGTCTATTCCTTTTTCTTCTAAAATTTGTCTGATTCTTTCTCTGGTTAGATTAAAATGATCACCTATTTTTTGTAAGCTAGTCATTCCATTATATGGAGCATCTATGGCAAAAAGAGCTATTTCTTCATTATTGTTATTACAATGATAAGCCTTTAGAGTAAGTCCTTTTTTTCTTGCGTAGTATCTCACATTTCCATAAGGTAGGTCTAATCTTCCTGAAATCTCAAGTATACTATGACCCTCTTCTGCTAAAGATTCTATTTTTGCAACTATTCTTTCAGTTCTAGCTCTTTGAGCTTCTTGATATTTAATTAGTCTAGGATATAGGTTAATTTCCATAACCTTTTTTTCTTTTGAGGATTATTAAACTTTTCTTTTGTCATTTTAATTAGAAATTACTAGTGTTGAATTTTGCCTTTGTAAAAGTTCATTTATTGTTTTAACAGCTTCGTCTGATTCTAGAGCAAATCCAAGGTTTTCACTGCCCTGGAGCTTGAAATTATTTATTCCTATTATTTTTCCTTCTTTATTTATTAATGGACCACCTGAATTCCCAGGGTTTAGCGGAGTGTCTATTTGAATATAAATCGGAAGATTATTTGGGCCTACCCTATTTAATCCACTTACTATCCCTTCAGATACTGAAAATGATAATCCTAACGGATTTCCTAAAGCTATTGCCTTTTCTCCTATCTTTAATTCAGAAGATTTTCCAAATTCTAAATTGTTATAATTCTTATCTGGTATTTTTAATAAGGCAACATCTATTTCTGCATCGTAATCTACTAATTGAGCAGGTATCCATTGATTTGTTTCATATGTTAAAACTCTAACATATCTTCCTCCTGCTAAAACATGGGCATTTGTTACAACGTATCCATCTTCAGTTATTATAAATCCCGAACCTTGAGATATGTCTGTTGCAACACTTACTACGCCCGGAATTACATCTTGTATTATTCCTGAAAAATCAGAGCTTGTATCTGCTTTTAATTGATTTATTTGGGAGGTTAATGAATCTTGAGTTGACAAAAGTGTTTCTGTAAGTACAGATATTTTTTCTTGATTCTGTCTTTGATTATCAATGAGTGTTTTTTCAAAAGAATCTTTTGTTGACTTTAAATCTGATTTTATTAGAGCCATATTTTGAAGCATTAGAATTAAACTTATTATTATTGCAACATTTAAAATTAAATTAATTGTTGTTATAGTGAAATGTAATTTTTCCATGTGTAAATTAAGATTATTTCTTTCTTAAAGGTTTTGATATTTAGTTTAAGATTTTCTATCTGAGGCAGTTACCCAAGGTAAACGTTCTTCTCTATATACAAATATTTGATCTAATCCTTTAATTATTGCTTTTTCAATCCTGGCTTTATTTTCTTTAGCATACCTTACTATATCTTCATCAGATTTAGTATACTGGACTGTTTCTTCTAAATTTAAACCTGCAAATTCACATTCATAAATTTGACTTGCTAATCTATAATTTAGGTGCCTGCCATTTGAGAAATATTTAATTGAGAGATTTTTTCTTTTATCTAATGCAAATTTCTTTCTTATAAAAAATTGAGATACTAAATATCCAAGATCTTTTTCAACATTTTGAGAATTAAAAACAAAATAACGTATATCTTTACAAGAGAATGGAGTAAATAATCCTCTTGACATTTGTTCTTGTTCTTCTTTAGTAACTCTTTCTCTTTTATTTGCTTTATATGGATACATTGGGGGTAAATTTGCAGAATTAATTACCCTACCTACAGAAGAGGCTAATAAGTCTATTTCTTCCCCAATTTCATGTAATGCTAATCTTTTACCTCTTTTAGCTGCGGATAGATATAAATTTAATATTTTAAATTTCTTTTTTAGTGATATTCCATTTGTTCTTCTTTGTGTTCCAAAATGATCTCTTAAAACATCTGCATATGGTTTTCCTAATTCTTTTTCAGCTTTATTGATAGATATATCTTTTATTAAAGGTACTACTCTTGAAATTTCCTGTTTAATTCTTCTACTCTCATCAGATCTTAATTTTCTTTTTGCTTCATTAACATCTATTAAATAATCATACCATTCTTTTATTTCTGATTCTTCTTCTATAGATAATCTTACAGCTTCATAAGTTATATCTAGTGTTTTAGCAGCCTCTCTTAGGGTGGGTTTTACACTAGCATTCATCATATAGTCTAATATCTTTTTTCTAGTAGGACTTAGCCCATGTTTTTTTCTTGACATTTTATTTTTGCTCAAATTTAGTTTAAATTAATTTGTATTGTCAAGAATAAATTCTTGATCACCTCGAGAATTATAGTTTATTTCAATTAAAATTATAAAAATAAATTCTCTTAGTTCAGAAAGAATAGACCTAGGAGGATTTGAACCCCCATCTTCCGGTATCTCCGAAGTTCGTTCGTGATCTAAGGGCATTTGCCTCACAAACTTCCTCGCCGAAGCCGATTGCTCTATCCAGGTTGAGCTATAGGTCTATATAAATAAAGAGAACTTAGATTCTCCTTATCAACATCTCCTAGTCTTCTTTGACTTATCAAACTTTCCATTAGAATGGCTGAGACATATTTAAAAACTTGTCTTTCTTTTTTAGTTGAATAATTTAATTAATATATTAAGATGAATCATAAAGAGAGGTTTATTTTTGATAAACGATTTTGGGCAGCTGCTTTTACACTTACTGGAACTGTAATTGGGGCAGGCATACTTGGCTTGCCTTATGTTTTTTCAAAATCTGGATTTTATATTGGACTTTTTTGGCTTTTGTTTTTAGGATTTATTATTATACTAACTAAGTTATATCTTGGCGAGGTTATTTTAAGAACTAAGGGGATTCATCAGCTTCCTGGATATGCAGAGAAGTATCTTGGAAAATGGGGAAGAAGGTTGATGATTTTTGAGATGATTTTTGGAATTTATTCAGCATTACTTGCTTATTTAGTTGGAAGTGGCCAGAGTCTTTCACAGCTTTTCACTAATGTTAATACTTATTCATTATATTTTGCAATTGTGGCGTGGATACTAACTACATTATTATTGAGGGAAGGTCTTAGAGGATTAAAGCAGATAATGTCTTGGGGAAGTGTAGCTATATTACTTATTATTTTAGGCATTTTTATATGGTATTCCCCAAATATTAACCTGGATTATGTAAATCCTGTTCACTTGGAAAATATGTTTCTTCCTGTTGGAGTTGTTTTATTTGCATTGCTTGGATTTTCTTCTCTTCCAGAAATGAAAAGAGAACTTATTGGAAAGGAAAGATATATGAAAAAAGCTATATTTTTTGGAGCTTTGATGCCTGTTATTGCATATATTTTATTTAGCTTTATTTTTGTTGCAACGCTTGGAACTAGTGTTCCAGAGGTGGCTACACTTGCTTTTGGAAAAATAGTGATTATACTTGGAATATTTACAATGTTTACAAGTTATTTTGTTTTGAGTTTTATTCTTAAGGACATGTTTAGATATGATTTTAGATATAGTAGGAGAAAGACCTTTATTTTTGTTTCAGTTATTCCTTTAATCATTTTTATTGTAGTTCATTTTTTACATCTTCTTAGTTTTATATCAATACTTGGAATTGCAGGAGTTATTTCAGCTGGAGTTACTGGAATTTTGATTTTGCTAATGAATTATAAGGCCAAGAAGAAAGGAGATAGAAAACCGGAATATTCAATTCCAATAAATTGGTTTATTATTATAATTATAGCTATAATTTTTATTGGTGGAGTTGTGTTGGAGCTGGCGTTTTGATAAGATCAGATAAACTTGATCTGGTGTAATCTCACCAAAGATTTATAAGTAAGAAAATTCTTACATA
>JBBSXX010000073.1:0-1709 GCA_038045565.1 Nanobdellota archaeon | reverse complement strand
TGCAACAACAAAATCAGGAAAACAAAAAGCAGGAAATTTAATTGATGAATATAATCTTGGTTATAATGGGGAGAAATTTTTAGGAAATGATGGTTTGGTTTTATATTTACCTTTTGATGGGGATATGAAAGATAAAAGTGGAAATAATATAAATGCTACGAATGTTGGAGCTGATTTAGTTAATGGAAAATTAGGTGGAGCTTATGATTTTAATGGTTTAAGTTTTGGGGGAGATTATGCTATTTTGCCAGATGATTCAAGATTGGATTTTACTGGAGAATTAACTGTTAGCTCTTGGATTTATGCTAAAGCTGCTCCTGGGCAATATGGAATTAATTGTGTAAATAATCCTGTAGGGGGAACCTTGGAACGAACAACTATTTTAAGTAAATATGATTATAATGCTGGAGCTGAAAGAGGATGGAATCTTGGACCTGATTGGTGTGGAAATTATTTAAGTTTCCATATTAATAATAATAGCAGAATTCAAATAAACGATCCTAACTTTTTTGTAAATAAATTAAACAGATGGGTTTTAGTTACAGGAGTGTATAAACCTTCAAGTTATATGAGATTGTATGAAGATGGAGTTTTAGTCGTCCAAATAGTAAACCCTTCTGTTCCAAATGCAATTGTTTATAGTTCTTCTTCAGATCCAGTAAGGATTGGAGTAAGAGCTATTAATGGACAGTCACATTTTAATGGAACATTAGATGAGGTTAGAATTTATAACAGATCTTTAAGCTCAGAAGAAGTTTACTATTTGTATAAGTATGGATAAATTTATGATTTGTTCTGCTGGAGTTCCACTTTATAGGTAATTATGATTGGAATTTTTAAGCAATATCAAGAAGTTATCAGTAATCAGTTTTTTAATCAAACTTCTTAATTCTAGAAAAACAATATAATGATTAGTTTTATTAATCTCTTTTCTTTTTTATTCTTATGAAAAAGAATATACCCAATAGTTTCGATGTTCTTGGAAATATAGCAATTGTAAAATTTTCGGATGATGTCAAGAAAAGTGAGAAAATAAAAAATGCTAGAAACTTATTAGAAGAGGTAAAGAGTGTTAAAACTGTTTTGGAAAAATCTGAAAAAATAAAGGGTAGATTAAGAACATTTAAGACAAATTATCTTGCTGGTATAAAGACAAAAACTGCTATTTATCGAGAGAATAATTGTATTTTTAAATTTGATGTTGAAAAAACTTATTTTTCTCCTAGATTGAGCAATGAAAGAAATGAAATTGCTAAACAAGTTAAGGAAAATGAAAAAGTTTTAGTTATGTTTGCAGGGGTGGCTCCTTATTCTATTGTAATTTCTAAACTAGCTAAGCCTAAAATTGTTTATAGTGTTGAATTAAATAGAATGGCTTCTAAATATGCTTTGGAAAATGTTAGGTTAAATAAACTGACAAATGTAAAAATTATTCAAGGAGATGTTAAAAAAGTTTCCGATAGGTGGAGCAAGGAAAAAATAAAATTTGACAGAATTGTAATGCCAAGACCCCAATTGAAAGAAAGTTTTTTAAAAGATGCATTTAAACTTGTTAAAAAAGGTTCTATAATTAATTATTATGACTTTTCTAAAGATGAAAAAGAAATTATCAAAAAGATCGATGATGAGGCAAAAAAATCAAGGAAAAAAATAAAAATATTAAGAGTAAAGAAGGCAGGAGATATTGCCCCCTACAAATTCAGATGGAG
>JBBSXX010000072.1:0-1311 GCA_038045565.1 Nanobdellota archaeon | reverse complement strand
AATTATAAGTTTCCAAAAAATCTTCTTCACTTTCAGTTGGAAAACCAACTATAATATCTGTTGCAATATCAATCTCAGGAATTTCTTTTCTAAATAGCATAACAGTTTCTTTAAACTCTGCAACAGTATGAATTCTTTTCATATCTTTCAAAACTTTTTCACTTCCAGATTGAACTGGAATATGCAAGAATGGTTGAATTCTTTCATCTTTATACACTTCAATTAATCCAGAAATTATTTTTCTTAAATGCCAAGGATTCATCATACCGATTCTTATTTTATAATCTCCTTTAATTTCTAATAGTTCTTTTACTAATTCAGGAAGGTTTGATTTTATATCAAACCCATAACAACCATTATCTTGACTTGTTAAATAAATAGTTTTACAACCATCATTTAATAAAACTTCAAATTGCCTTTTAATATCTCCAATTCTATAACTCTTTAAAACACCTCTAGCAAGTTTAGTTGAACAAAAAGTGCATGAATTTAAACATCCTTGAGAGATTTGTATAATTCCTATATCTTTATTTGTTCTTATAATATTTCCATTTAACTTATTGGTATTAATTGTATCAATAATATGAATATTTGGGAATTTCTTAGTCAAATCAACACTCTTAACCAAGCAACCTCCAACTTCAATTTCTTTATTAGGATAACTCTTCTCAACTTCACTTATGTAATATATTATCTTGCTTTGAGTTTTATTCTTTACAGAGCAGGTATTAACAATTATTTTATCAGCATCAAATTCATTATCAACTAAAGTATTTCCTTCTTCTAAAAGCCTTCCAGCTAGAATCTCACTATCTGAAATATTTGCCTGGCATCCGTATGTTTTAATATAGATTTTCATACTAAAACCATAAAAATAGTGTTTTTATAAGTTTTTAAAAAAAATTAAAGAAGAAAAAGAAAAAAATTAGTTGTTTTATATATCGAGTTCGTATCCTGTTTGTCCATTCTTATTGTATTTTCTCCAGAGAGCATTTGGATATCTCTGTAGTAAGTCTCTTATAATGTCAAAGTTTCTTTCTAACAACCTTGAAGACCCTTTTTTGTCTTCAAAGAGAACCTTTATCCTCATTAATCACCTCCTTTTTTCAAGATAAAAAACAAAAGTTTCTTTAAAAACCATATCACTCTAAAATATATATTTCAGTATATATGTGTGTTTATATAGCTGGTAATTTCAAAATAGTAGCATGTAATTTCTAAGTGATTAAAGGTATTTCAAAGGGGTAAAAGCAAGTTTTATAAACTCCCAACTCGCTAAAATATCGGCGAGTTGGATAGCTAACTTCGGAA
>JBBSXX010000071.1:0-4102 GCA_038045565.1 Nanobdellota archaeon | reverse complement strand
AATAAATCGTTTTTTGCCATTTTATTTGTTTTATTTTATTCTCGAAGGTTGATAAATAAAAACCTTGCAGGTTCTTATGACTCCAGCCTTATTAAAGGAGAGTTCATAAAGAGAACCATTGGTTCTTTTTATTGGGATACTTCCCTTATTAGTTAATGACTTCGAACAACTGTTTAAGTGTTATAAACTTTCCAGTTTTTTCTTTTCCAGCATGGATCTTTTTTGATTCCTGATATTCTTTAGGTGTTGTATTATAACATCTTACTCTATCAAAAGCATCAGCCCCTCTTCCTTGTTTATGTGATAACATTCCCCTGATGGTTCTTTTCAAAAGTCTTTCAGGATTTTTTTCTATTTTAGGCCCTTTAAGACTGCTTCCACCTCTCTTGAACTTTACATGATACCTATTAATTATTTCTTTCTTATTTCCAATAATAACAACCTCTTCGGAATTAACAATAACAACTTTATAGCCAATCAGTGCCTGCTTTGCAGCATAACTAGCAAGTCTTCCCATTGTCGCATGTTTTCCATCTATAACAATTTCCTTTTCCATTTTACCTTTATTCCTCTACAAATTTTAATATGTGAATATTTTTTGCATCAGGATTCTTTTTAATTTCATCCTTTAATTCATGAAATTCAATTTTATGTTTATGCATTTTATCAACAGCAGATTGTGAAAATCTTAAAGCGACAACTTTAATTTTCTTTGTTAATTCCCCATCTCCCAGAACTTTTCCAGGAATAATAACAGTTTCATTTTCTTTTGATTGGCGATTAATTTCTCCTAGATTAAACTTAATTTCTTTTCTTCTTGGTCTTGAAACTAATTTAGCAACTTCTTCCCAATTAGAGTTTTTACTTTTCTTCCCACCAAGTATAGTTTCAACTATCTCGGGATTTGTTTTTCTTCTTAACCTTACTTCAATTTTTCTTTGTATACTTTTCATTTTATTCTCAAATTATATAGACATGCGGGAGATAGGATTCGAACCTATGCAAGCACTAAGCTACCACGGCCTTAACGTGGCTCATTTGACCGCTCTGACACACCCGCATATCATTACTATTTTTTTAAGGCTTTTAAAACTTCTTTAAGATTCTTATCTAATACTTTAACTGCCTCAATAAATATTTCTTCATTATCAATCTGACCCCAACTTTCAATGAAAAATACAAGCTCTTCACCTGTTTTCAATTCAAAAGATTCTTCCTGACCTTTTTGAATAAAGCTTTCAATATAATCAATATCCATATAACATTTATACATTTCTCCATTTTTGACCTTACCTTTCAAAGGATCAATCAAAGCGTCTTTTAATTTTTCCATAATTTCTTGAGCTTTATCAGCATTTTTTATTTTAATTTCTGAAACATGTCTATAATAAACAAGTCCAGGAGAGAATTTTCCATGTTTTTCACCCTTTCCAAGTCTTGCAAAAGAAAGAATTTCTAATTCTTGATCTTTATTAAGTATAACAATTGGAATATTTCCATTAACAGGTTCAGCATCCCCTTTCATATCCTTTGCATAAACAGTGCAAGGCCCCTTGGCTTTCAAACTTATTTGTATTTCACTTTTCAAACTCTTTTTTCCATCAGAACTTTCTTCATGAACATCTAATTTTCTATTACTCTTTACAGGAATTAGGCCCATTCTATGAGCAATTACTTCATCATACAAAGCAGAATCATTTTTATGAATTTCAACTTCATCTATTGCCAAAATATAAATTTCATTAACACTTCTTCTTATAGCATTTGCTAAACTTTCATTTGTATCTATTACAAATCCAATTCTATTTTCTTTCTTTTCAACAACTTTCATCATTATACTCTCCTTCCTCTTCTACCACCTTTCTTTTTTGGTCCGCCTCTAGGAACTCTTGTAGTATCTGCGATATTTAAGATTTTAAATCCATCCTTTGAAAGAGTTTTTACAACACTATTTGCTCCAGGTCCAACAGAAGTTTCTCCTGTATTCCCTCTTATTCTTATATACAAACTCATTAAACCTAACTCCTTTATTTCTTCTCCAATCTTTTTTGCTATAAACATTGCAGTTGTAGGATTTGCCTTAAGTCTATCCTGTTTAGTAACCATTCCTCCAGAACATCTCGTTATAGTATTTCCAGATAAATCAGTAACATGTACAATTGTATTGTTAAATGAAGCATAAATATAAACTATTCCTGTATGTTCTTTATTCACCATTTTCCTCAACCCCCATTTCAACAACTTCCAGTTTTGGTTTTACTATCTTAGTTTTTTTAGTTAATAAAAGTTTTATTTTCTCTTCTTCTCCAACATCTACTATATATGAGGGAATATCAACTTTCCTTTCATTAACTGATATATGGCCGTGAATTATTAATTGTCTAGCTCCCTTTGGGGTTGTTGCAAGCTTTTTATTTAAGATAATTGTTTGAAGTCTTCTTTTAAGAATATCTTCTTCAGTCAAAGCAAGAACATCAACGATATTTTTGACATTAAATCCATTGCCTCTAAGTTTAGCTAAAAACTGTTCCTGAATATCATCACTAGTATCTACAAGTCTTTTTGCAGTTTTTCTCATAATATCTAATTTTGCCTTTGCTTTCCATATTTCTCTTTTGTTTTTTAACCCATATTTTTCTACAATAATATTTTCACTAGCTATTCTTGCCGAGTCAAAGGCTTTCTTAGGTCTGTTGAATTTTTTATGTTTTCTTATCATGTTATATATTCTTATTTACTTCTTTTAACTCCTACAGTTTTATTTTTTCCTTTTTTTCTAAAATGACTTTTTGTTCTTTGTCCTCTTACAGGTAATCCTCTAGAATGTCTTACTCCCTTATAAGATTTTATTTTTTTCAGTCTTTTTATATCAAAATCCCTTTTTAAATCTAAGTCTGTGGTTATTAAATGGCTAGTTTTTCCAGTATCAAAGTCAATTCTTCTATTCATCATAAACTCTGGTATTTCGAGATTTTTAACAGCATGAGTTATATGTTCAATTTCTTCCTTTGATAAACTTGAAATTTTTCTATGCCTGTCAATTTTTAATTGATGACAGATAGCATTTGATATAGAAAATGAAATTCCTTTAATATATGTCAATCCAGAAAAAATATTCTTACTTCCAGGAATATCTGTAGATAGAATTCTAACTAAAATTTCTAATTTATCTTCCTTTACTTTATGTTTCTGCTCAGGTTCTTGAGCTTTAACATGTTTTGATTCTTGTTCCTGTTTCATTTTTATTATGCCTCAACAAATAATCTATGCCTTTCATTACCTAATAGCTCTTCCAATATTCTTTTCTGGATAGCTACTTTTGGATCAGGTAAATTTGGGATTCTTTTCTTTATATCATCAAAAGACTCAAATTTAGATTCATCTCTAACCTTAATTATTTCCTTCATATGTTTTTTCCCATATCCGGGTAATAATTCAAGTTGATGAACCCGAGTATTTATTGCTGTTGCATTGTTGAAAAACTCAACAAATTGACTTTCTCTTTGATCTACTATCTCCTTTATAAATTCTTCTAATTGAATTTTTGAATTTTCAGTTAATTTTTCAGGGTCAAGTCTACCAACAATATAATAAATTTTATCTCTCTTACCATCACCAATATAAACTTTTTCATTTAATTGCAAAGAAACGCCCTTTCGAGGAATTAATTGTAGAAGTGTAAGATTTTCTTCACCAATAGCTTGAGCTACAGGCATCATTTTTCCTCTATCATCCAAAGGATACCCATATGGGAGGTAATCTAGTATTATTGCATATTCTTCTTTCTTCTTCATTTTTACTTATATTTGGAAACGATGTCCAAAATTTGTTTAATTTCATTTTCATCTAAACTCACATCAACAAAAATTTTGTTGATATCAGAAGCATCTTCAGGAAGTAAATCTATTATTTTAACAACATCAATATTTTTTATTTTATGATTATTCAAAGATTCTAATTCTTTTCTAAATGGAGCAACATCTTTAGATTTTATTTTTATAAATTGCTTAAAATATTCTTCAAGCTCTTCTTTACCGCCATTTTCTTTTGAAATAGCCTTAGCTTCTTCCATACATAATGGTTTCATTTCTTTTATCATTTT
>JBBSXX010000070.1:0-3803 GCA_038045565.1 Nanobdellota archaeon | reverse complement strand
TTGACAAACCTTCAGCTGCTGCTGAAGCCTTTTCTTCTTTCTTTTCTTCTTTCTTAGCCTCTGCTGCACCTGTGTGAGCACCAGCTGCCGGAGCTGCTGCCATTAAACTAGCACTTTCTAGTTCTTTGTCTATGTCCACACCGTTCAAACTTGCAACAAGAACTTTTATCTTGCCCTCATCTACCTGAGCACCTGTAGCTGAAATTACCTTTTTCAGATGTTCTTCATCTACTGGTTTGCCAAGTTTGTGCAACAAAAGAGCTGCATATATGTATTCCATTTTATTTATTCCATTGTCTCTGAATTATTTTGGTTATCTTCTTCAGAAGTATTAGTTGAATCTGATGTTGGCTCTCGACCTATTAATTTAGCCAAAGCATTTTCATGACTTGCCGCTTTAGCAAGTATAAACTTAATTGTTTCTTGAGTAGGATATGAAATTGAAACAGCAAAAGCCATAGATCTTGAAAACATATTTTTTAAAGATTCAAGAGTTCCTTTCTTATCAATTATTAAATCAGAATATATTTGTTTAGACTTTGAATCATAAGATGCTAAAGGTATAAATCCTACTGAAAAAGGAGTTATGTTAAGCTTTCCCATTATGCTGACTGCAGCATCATTTATAGGACTGCCCTTTTTAACAATAACTCTCAGCTCTTTAATTTCAATTTTACCAGCTTTAATTTCAATTTTAATTCCCAATGATCCAAGTTCGCTAACAACAGGACCTGCAGTAAGTTCAGTTGGACCAGGTTCAACTTCAATATCTTCTTCCGCAATCTGTCCAGCTCTTGCCTTAACAGGAGTCTGGCTGTCAGCAAGACTTGATGATAATTCAAAAGGATCAATTTGAGTGATTAATACAGCAATATCTTCTTTAAGATGATCTTTAAGTTGATGTATATTTTCCTTTTTAGAATTTTCAATAGCTCTATTCAAAAGACTTTTCTTTGGAACAATGACCTGAACTTCAGGAGCTAAAGTTTTTTTTATTTTTTGAAATTGTTTAGATGGGAGACTTTTTATTGAAGCAAACATTATAGTATTATTTTCATCAATTAATTTAGTTATTCTTTTAACTAATTCGATCTTTTCTTTAGGCACTTCATTCTTAATTGTAGACTTTATTTTTGGCATTTTACAATTCCACCCTTATTGGTTTACTCATAGTGAACTTGACCATAACTGATTTGATATTATCTTTTTTATTGGGTAATTCATTTAGGACAATATTGTAAACCATTTTTATATTATCAATAATTTGCTCATCCTTCATTTTTTCTTTTCCAATTAAAACCTTAATAGTTGGCTCTTTTGTCTGAACTCTTACGACATTATTTACCCTGTTTACTATTTCTTGAATATCTTTTTCATTTTCATTCAATATAATTCCAAGTTTTGGAGAAGGCATTTTTCCAGCTGGTCCAAGAACTCTTCCAAATGCAGTTGCAACAGCCGGCATATTTGCCCCAGATGAAATAAAGAAGTCATATTTTTTTACAAGTTTTTTAATATCTTTTTTATCCTTAAATGCAATAAAATTTGCTTTTGGGATAGTATCAATTAAATGGGTCTTTGTTTCAATAAAACCACAAACCTTCTTGTTTTTAATATTGTGCGGTAAAGTAACAAATGTGTTTATAGAATTCTTTCTAGTATCATATTTCCTTAAGTTTATAATTAGATCTATACTTTGTTCAAATTTTCTATTTTTTGATTTTCTAAGCTCTTCTAAAGCTTTTTCTAAACTTAAGTTCATTTTCAACCTTATTTCCTTTAATTTTTGGAAACCTTTTTCTAAAAGGTTTACTACCTATGCGTTTCGAGTCTAGAATAAAGACCAAAACGATGTAGTTTATATTTTAAGGAAAAGCAGGGTTTATAAATATGTTGTTTATTTTCAGCAAACTAGAAAGAAAAAGACCATTCAAAGAGATAAGATGTCAAGAGATTGTTTGATCTTAGTATAATTTAATGAGAAAGAATAACCCAGTTTAAGTAATAAATTTCTAATATAAATTTAATTCATAAACTTTAAATACTATAATAAATCAAGATTTTAATGAAAGAAAATAATAAAGTGGTCACAAAAAAAGACTCTTTTAAAATAAATAAAAAAATAGTAAAAATATTTGTGATTGTAATGGCAGCAGTTATTATTGTTGCTTTAGCTGCTTATTTTGGCTATGGGTATTATTTAGGAACAAAAAAATCTCAAGAAATTGTTACATATAAAGAAGATATATATAATTCAGTTTTATGTGAATTTAATTGTCCTCTTACACAACAGCAGTTTAATAATAAAACACAATTACTACCTGGGGTTGAATGTGTGAAGAACTGTTCAGCAGAATTTAGAGAAAAAAATTATTCTTTATCAGTATCTGACAAAGAATTTCTTCTTAAGGACGGATTTTTAGACGAATTATCACTTATAGTAAAGAATTGCCAAAACCAATCAATGGACGCATCAGCAAAGAATCTTAATATATCTCAATTTTCATCTTGTGCTAGAACAAATTTAGAGCCTCTAAAAGAAAAATATCCTTACTTAAATAATTAAATTTATTTTTCCGTAATATCCTATGCTCTTGGCATAGGGATAAACTATAGGTAATAATACTAAATAGGATTTATTGGGTCTTATAATTAAATATGGTATGATTACATAACTTTCAGATGTTCAAAGGTCTTGCCTTGGGTTGTTTATTTCTCCAATTCTTTCAGATACTCTTTTATTCTGTCAATACTTGGCTGAACAAGAAGTTTTTCAACTCTTTGTTCAAATAAATTATGGAGAGATTCAAATTCAGAAATATAATAAAGATTTTCCTTTTTATCAACTAACATTGCATCTCTAAGTCTTTTTAACTGTCTTCTTATATTACTTTCTGCAACACCCTTCATTTCAAGATTATGTTTCTTTCTCATTCCCTCTACTTTTTCTTTAATCTGATCAGAATTAAGTTTATTTTTGTTTTCTTTTTCTTCAAGAAGAACAAGTAGAATATCAACAACAACATCTCTTCCATCACCAGGCTGTAATAAGCCAAGTGAGAGACATATTTTTTTTACAAGTTGCCTCTTATCAATATTGTAAGGTTTTTCATATTTTCTTAATGTTATTTCACTTAATGGTATATCTTTCATTTTAAAATTTTTGTTTGGGAACCTTTTCTAAAACCAAAAGAATCGTTAGATTCTTTGGAACAAAGTTCTTTGAACTTTGTTGGGTTCATTAGCATATGAGTATTAATAGATATAAAACCTTATAAATATAATTCTTTTACAGATTTTATTATAAGAGGTTAAAGTGGAGTTGGTTGCATTATTAAGTTCTGGGAAAGGTACATGGGCTCAAGTCTCTGGTTTAGTTAAATATGGAGAGTGGGATAATATTCTTTTAGTGGGGGGGGATTTTGCAAAGGATTTTACATCTGAAAAAAAATTTGAATTCATTAAAGTTGATTTAGATAAAAAGATAGCAGATTTAAAGAAAGAGATTATGGAGAAAATAAAAGGTAAAATTGATGGTACTGAAGTTGCATTAAGCATCGCTTCTGGAGAGGGTAAGGAACATATGGCCTTAATCTCAGCAATATTATCTCTTCCAGCAGGAATAAGATTAGTAGCGTTAACGAAAGAAGGAATAATTTATCTTTAAACATCAAAAATCAAAGATTTTTGTGGCCAAAAGAATAAAAAATTCTTTGGACCCAGAAAACAAATGTTTTCTTGGCTTAAAGTTTGTTATACAAGCTTTAAATAAATAAAAAAATAATAAATAAAAAAATAAAAAG
>JBBSXX010000069.1:0-6759 GCA_038045565.1 Nanobdellota archaeon | reverse complement strand
TTATTTTCCAAAAGGAAATCTGGTAAAAACTGGAGGGTATAATCCATTTAAAGAATCTACTTTAGTTCATGAAATGGGTCATTACATCCATAATATGATAAATCCTAACAATCGAATTTGGCTTGATGTATTAAGGGATACAGGAAAATCTCCTTCAGGAGTCAGTGACTTAAGGGAACGTGTTGCCGATTATCCTTGTTTATCCTTAATCTAACAGGGGATGATGACAAATGGCTTCTTTCGGAATGTAGTCGAGTTTATGATGAGTTTGGTTCCACTTTTTTACCTAGGTTAGCACGAATGGATTTAGATGAAGCGAGATCTTTAGGTATTATTAGAGATTGATATAATATTTAGGTTAAATTTATTCTTACATAATCCCCTATGCTCTTGGTACAGGGATAAAGATATAATCTAGTAATTGCTAATTTTTGCATTAATAAATTGTTTATGTATAAGTAACTTTTCTTACTACACCGATTTTTGCAGCTTTTGCTGAAGCGATTCCTATTTCTGAATCTTCAAATACAATACAATCTTGGGGATTTACATTTAACTCTTTTATAGCTTTTAGATAGGGTTCTGGGTGTGGTTTTTGATATTTACAATCTTCACTAGTTATAATAATATCAAAATATTTTGATAAATTTGTTTTGGCAAGGATTTCTTCAGTTAATTTTCTAGTATTTGCAGTAACCAAGGCTATCCTTGGGTCTTCACCAGCTCTTAGGTATCTAAGTAATTCTTTGTTTATTTCTAATTGAACACTCTTTAGAATTTTTTCATAGTTTGTTAAAAATTCTTGTTTTATTCTTTTTTGTAATTTTGTGTCTTTTACCATCTCTTTAATATATTCCTCTAAAGAATAACCACTAAACTTTTTAGTTGGTTGGATTTCATACATCTTAAATAGACTTTTTAAAATCTTTTCATCGATTTTCTCAGTATTGACTAAAGTTCCATCCAAATCAAATAAAAGAGCCTTTGTGACTATTCCTTTTGGAATATAACTAATTTTATACTCATCAAATATTGTCATTGATTCATATAGACGAATTACATCAGAAAACTTATCTCTTAATTCAACTAAGACCCCTCTAAATTCATTTACATTTCTTACATGAATATCTAACATTAGGTTATAATTTCCGATAGTGCTAGTAATATAATAGATATTTTTGTGGGACTTACAATAGCCAATAAATTCTTTTTTTCTTTCTTCACTAATATTTTGAAATTGAATTAATAATAACTGCCATTCGTATCCTAATAAGTTTACATTGATTT
Source organism: Nanobdellota archaeon (assembly GCA_038045565.1). Taxonomy (GTDB): domain Archaea; phylum Nanobdellota; class Nanobdellia; order Pacearchaeales; family GW2011-AR1; genus JACPLR01. Next base: position 5,472 of record JBBSXX010000069.1, on the reverse strand, counting down.
TAGGTCTAAATGTTTCAATAATTCCTTTTTTTATTAAATTTTTTATACGATAATTGACAACATGCAAGGGTAATTTAGTTTTATCCGAAACTCCAGTTATGCCTAATCTTGCATTATTTGCTAAAACTCTTAGTATTTTTTCGTCAGTTAGATCTATCTTAAATATCCCCTGTTTTTCTCCTTGATAAGCGGAGTTTATACTTAGTGATTTTGAGAGAAATTTGTAACCTAAATGTTCTGCATTTATAAGGGTGGTAAAAATATATTCGTGAAGAGATTTTCCACATAAAGAGATTATATGATTAAGGCATTTCTCTAAACTGAATACAGATCCAACATTAACATTTAAAATTATATCCCATCTTCCAATTCCAGAAACAATCCACCCTACATAGTCAAGTGAATTTATGTTATTAATTAGTTTTCTTTCTTCCTTATGATTAATTTTTTCTAACTGTAAAAATATATAATATGTGTTTAAACCTAAATTGCCTGTATTAACAATAGTATAAAAATTTGAAATAACTCCCCTATCTACTAAATTCTTAATTCTTAGATTGACAACTTGTTTAGATAATCTCACTTTCTTCGCTATTTCTGAATCTGTTTGTCTTGCATTTTTATCTAATTCTGATAAAATTTGCCTATCCTTTTCATCAATTATATCTGATTTTTTTGGCATGTAATTATAAGAAATACAGACTATTTAACCTTTATTATTTTGTCAAAAATAAAAGTAATAATATTTTAATATATGATAATAGCTATAAATATATGTCATTATTAGAAAAACTCAAATCAACAGGTGAATCAGTAAATAGAACTAGTTGGAGAACTTTAGATTATGCTGTTGATGCTTATAATCATGCGTATGAAACACACCCAAGACTTACTAGCTATGTTAGCACAGCTGTAGGAACTGTAGGTGGAGATGTAATTGCTAAAAGATTTGCTGAAGGAGAAAATGTTGAATTGAGAGATGTTGTATTTACAGCAGGAGCTTCAATAGCTCAAGCTTACTTTTATCCTAAATTAATTACTTTGACAGAAAAGATAGTAAACAAACCATTAATAAAAAAAGCATTTGCAAAAGTTAGAATAAATACTAATTGGGCAAAAGCGATAACTTTGACTGCATTATTTTTTCCAATAAATATGCTCTATTGGAATTTTCTTTCAGTAAAAAATAAATCTCTCATTAATATAGGCACAAATTTAGAAGGTGCTAAAACGATTGCCGAGGCTTCAATACCCTATTTAGGAGTAGATTATATTATTGCAAATAAACTTGATAAAAAATATGCTCTTCCTGTTTGGGGTGCTACAGAACTAGGATGGAATACTTATGTAGCATTGCAAAATTATGTTGTTAAGAGATTATTAGGTTTAGGTTAAATTTATTAATCTTATTTGTTTATAGTTAATATGAAAAAGAGTGATAGAGATAAAATTTTAAGGGGAATTTTATGGACTTTAGCAATAATTGCTATGATATTATTAGCTTGGGGAATAATTAAGACTTTTATTTAATATGAATTTAACTGATGAATTACTAACTTGGTTTGGTAATTTCCTTAATTTTTTGATTTTAATCTTATTGATAAGATTAAGCTTTACTTCGGGAACATTTGATTTATTTCAGACTTTTATTGCATCACTTGGAATATTTGTCTCCATACTAATTCATCTTTATACTTCTTTGAAAAATAATTAACTTAAACTTAGATTAAACAATTCTTACTAATTGTCCGTTTTTATCAAGTTCAATAAAGTGTTTTACATTTCCGTTTAAGTAATCTTGGCACTGGTTTTCTTGAAGATTGTCCTCTTTAGTTCTTGGAACATTCACAATGTCAATAACATATGAAATATTATTTATTGATATTGTACCTAAACACTGGCTTGAATAATTCATTCCTTGAGCCTTTTTTGCTTGATATAAATTTGAAGCAAAAACCATAATTTCCTCTTCTGAATTTTTAGTATTTTGGGTTTTTGGAAAGATAATAACTAATCCAATAACAATTAATATTAAAATTAATATGTAAATCAAAACTCTTTTTTTCATAAGATTAAGTATTTTTTATTTTATTTATAGTTTTAGACAGAATTAGGTATTGGTTGAACTTGAGTTTTTTGTTGTAAAGGAGATATTTTTTCCACATAGATTTTTGTCTTACATGGAAGCTTAGCCTTAACTTTTTCCATTACATTTCTTATAGTCTTAATATTTTTATCTCCTGATGTAGCTATTGTGAATATTTCTTCCCCAGCTTTTACCATTGCAGCTCTTCCCATTGTTTTTCCAAAAGACTTCGTCATACCTGTCTGCATACGATCTGCTCCAGCTCCAGTAAGCATTTTGTTTTCTCTTAAAATATGGTGAGGATGTACGCGGACTTCGAAATAAAATTGATTTTGGAGTTGTTTATCAATATGTCTTGTTATCCCTTGTCTTGCAGCTTCTAAAGCATTATCTCTAACCTGAACTCTTTCTAAACTGATTAATTTAACAATTGTATCGAACTTACCCTCATTAAACATTTTTATATTTCCCATATTAAACTTAACAAGTTTTGATGCAGGAGTTGATTTTATAAAATTCTTAGTTCTTTTTCTAGAAACTCTAGTATAAGGTCTTGCGTATCTCTTTGAATATGCTCCTGCTTTTCTTAATGATACCATATAAAAACCTCCTGCGGGTTTTTATGAATCCAGCAACCTAACTTTTTCATGCAACCTCTCCCATTTGGTATGTGTGGAATTTTATTCTTCCATTTTTCATGCTGTAACCTGAAGATAATAAATCTTCTTTTCCTATTGCTTTTAATTCTCCCCTAACATAATCTATTAGTGTCTCCATTCTTTTTGTAGCTACTCTTAATTCTTCTGGTCCTTGTATATTGTCCCAAGTTGATAATTCGGCATTTAATTTTCCTTCATAGAATTTTATTAATCTATTATCATTATCAGCTTCTGAAAAACTTATTGCTCTTTTCATTTTATTTTACCTCAACCTCTGTTGTTATTGCCTGACCAGGCAAACCTTTTTCAAATATAGCTCTAACTAAACCATTGTTTCCATGAGCACCTGAAATTTTACCATGAATCTTTTTCTTGTCCTTTCCTGTTGAAACCCAAACAACTTCTTTACCAACAAATTTAGCTGCCTCTTCCTTGTTTTTTGCACTTACATCTATTAAAAAGTGCCTTTCATGAATTACGTGCCTTCCTCGTCTAAATTGAATAATAATGCCCTTTGTTGTCATAGTATAAGTATTAGAAATTAGCTTTAAAAAGCTTTTGAAGATAGATTTTTAGAAAATTATCTCAAAATCCCCAATTTCTTTCTTTAGAACTTCAAATATTTTAGGTGATATTTTTAATGATTTATTTGTTTTTTGCTCTGAAATAGCTTTTTCAAATTCGTTTATACCTATTTTTTCAATTTTAGTTGTTATTTTTTTAATTATTCCATCTGCTGTAAAGAAAGCTAGATTATTAGCAAATATTAAATCAGCCTTTTTATGTCCATTATCATAAGATATCTGCATTCTTGTTTTATCTAACTCTGCTAAGTCTCTTCTTTGAGCATAATCTATTAAATGATTTATTAAAATTGTCGAATCTTTTCTAGCATTTTCAAGATCATTTTTATTTATTTTTCCTTTTTTAAATTCTATGGATGCTTTTTCTATGTCTTTTAATATTGTCTGCATTTTTGGAGGCATTTTACCTGTTTTTATCAATTCTTTTTCAAATAATTTAATTAAATCGGTTTTAGATTTCTTGCCCAATATACTTTCCAAAAGCTTGAAAACTTCTTCCTCAATATTGTAGATTGTTTTTTTCTGAGATATTTTTTCAATTTCTTCTCTTAATTGCTTCATTCTTTTGATGTAGTCAGTTGTATCTTTTATCATTCTATCCACCTCTGTCCCAGATATTTCAGTTATTTTTCCGTGCTCGTAATCTTTATAGATTTTAATTACTTTATCAAGAATGTCAAAATATTTCTTCTCCACTACATGTTCTTTTTCAACAAAAGTTTCTTTGAATATCTGAGCTGTATCTTTTGGAACGGGCGGAGGCAGACCATATAACATTAAAAGAGCTTGAGTCGGGGTTATTACGCCCCAATATATATCTCCTACTACAATATCAAGAAGTCTTTTTTTAGCTGTTTTTTCAACTTTATCCCCCATTGACATAAACATATCAATTGCTTCTGGTGATGGTTTTATTTTCCCCATTTTTAATAATAATTTCCATGGGATAAATGTACCTCGATCATATAATGGAATTCCATCTCTTATAAAAGTAAACATTACTGGATGAGCATCTTTAACAGCTTCCCAGAAATCTGTCAATAGATAAATTTGGGGTTCTAGTTTATTTTTAACACCAGATATTGCTGCCGCTTCTGCAATATACTGATAGATAATACTTCTAAGCTTTTCTCTTAATTCTAGACGAGGCATACGTTTTACATCCGTATCATCTATAATTACAAAAACATCTACATCTGATGTTTTAGTTGCTGTACCTCTAACTAAAGAACCTGCAATAACATAACTTGAAACATATTTTTCAAATTTTCTCATAACTAAATTTTTATGAATTTCTGCAATTCTTAATGCTCCTAAAAGTCCTTTATCATATAATGGAAATGCCATTGCAATTGCTGTTGTTAGATCATATCTAGCATCCATATAAAAATTCCAAACATCAATTGGAGTAATTATATGGAACCATAGTTTTGGTTTAACATGTTTTGTTGCGTCTAATAATTCTTTTTTTATCTTTGGAATATTCTTGAATTGTTCTTCGGGAACTAGCACTAAAAGATGAGTCCTTTTGTCTTTTTTCTCAGATTCCGGGATATCTTCCTCTTCTTCTATTTTTGGAATTGATTGTGGAGGTAATAGGCCAATAGCAATTGTAAAAGAGTATTTTTGAAGAATCATTTTCTTGATTTTTTCAAGCTCTTCTTTCTGTTTTTCCATCTCTTTTTTTACATGCTCTGGAATTTCAGGCATACCTGCTTGTTCTTTGGAAATATATTTTTGGTTATTTAACTCAGAATTAAGATTCATCGGTTTTTTTTCTTCGTGAGCCATTTTATCTATTTTATTATATATATTTGAGTTTATAAAAGTAGGGTAGAAATAAGGTATATAAATGTTGTTTTTGCTTTATCGGCTGGTAAAATGGGGTCACATATTACCCCCTCCCTCCCTTTACTGCTTATTTAAGATTGCTTTTAATCCTAAAAAAAATCCCCTATCTTTAGACTTCAAGATTATCTATCTTGAGAGTGATCAAGAATTTCATTCTTGACATAGAGGTTCAATCATGTAGAGTATTTTTTTGGGAACCTAAAGAATCAAAGATTCTTTGAGCCTCAAAAACTATTAAGTTTTTTAAGGCCTCAAAACCCAACGAACAAACCATGGCTTTTAAGCCATGGTA
>JBBSXX010000068.1:0-1417 GCA_038045565.1 Nanobdellota archaeon | reverse complement strand
TATTTGAAGAAGCTGCTGCAAGTGTTGCAGCAGAATCATCAACTGGAACCTGGACAAAAGTTTACGATGGAAAGGGTTCAGGAATACCATTAGCCTCTGAAAAAAGAGCAATGGCTTATGATTTAGATTATGAAAAACAAATGTTCAAAGTAGCTTACCCTATAGAACTATTTGAATTAGATAATATCTCTGGATTATTAGCCGGAATCGTAGGAAATATAGCTGGAATGAAAATGGTTTCTGCAATGAGAGTTTTTGATGTTAGATTTCCTAGAAAAATGATTGAAAAATTTCCAGGGCCAGCTTTTGGTATTGAAGGAATTAGAAAAATATTAAAAAAACCTAAAGGGCCTTTAGTGATTACAGTTCCAAAACCAAAGATAGGCAGAACAGATGTTGAACAAGCACAACTTGCTAAAATATTATTTACATCTGGTAATGGAACATATGATGGAATAAAAGATGATGAAAACCTTACAAATTTGCCTTTCAACAATTTTGATAAAAGATGTAAATTAGTTTTGAGAGAGGCCAGAGAAGCTGAAAAAATAACTGGAAATAAAAAATTCTATCTATGTAATTTAACTCATTCAAATATGGACATAATGGAAAAACATGCTAAAGTGATAAAGGAGAATGGGGGAATTTTCATGATGATAGATGTGATTACAACAGGATTTACAGGAGTAGATAGTATGAGAAGAAAAAATACAGGTCTAGCAATCCACGCCCATAGAGCAATGCATGGTTTTATTACAAGAGACAACTCTCCAGGAATCCATGGTAAAGGAAAATTATATGGGTTTTCAATATCAATGATTTTCTTAGCTAAATTATTCAGACTTTTAGGTGTTGATACTCTGCATGGAGGTTCTCCACTAGCAAAAATGGAAGATTATGGAGAAGCAATTTATATCAAAGATGTTCTTCAAGAAAGAAATCTAAAACCCCATAAACAAATTCCAACTCTCGGTCAAAATTGGTATAACATAAAACCAGTCTGGATGGTAGCATCAGGAGGCCTTCATCCTGGAGACTTTGAAACAGTTATGAATGCTTTAGGACAAGATATTTTAATTCAGTGTGGTGGAGGATTATTAGGTCATCCGTGGGGAGTCGAAGCAGGAGTTAAAGCAGTTGAACAAGCAAGAGATAGTTATCTTAAGAAAATACCATTAAAAACATTTGTAAAAGATAATCCAAATTCAGAATTAGCTGCTGCAATCAAATTATGGGGATACGGTCCCAGAATTGTATACTAATTTCCCTAATTCTAAAATGTTATGAACTCATTAATTTTAATTAATCATTAAATCTAATTATTTATTACCTTGCAATTTTCATTTAGTATTGTTACCTATATTTTATTCCTATTTCAAGAGAACAAGGCATTATAAAAAAAGAAATTTTCTAAAAG
>JBBSXX010000067.1:0-1556 GCA_038045565.1 Nanobdellota archaeon | reverse complement strand
TTTATCATAGCATTAATATCTTTTTTCTTATAAGCTAATCTCGCCTCTTTTAAACTTCTAGCCATAACAAATTAAAATAAACATAATATAAAAAGGTTATTAAATCTAGAAATTATTAATTATAAAATGGTAGGTTTACAAACTTCAATAGGAATAATGTTTCAAGAAACATTGCTTGAAGCTACAATAAGAAGATTAGGTGACGTAAAAGATCTCGTAGATATTTTTTATATAGATAAAGATGACAATAAAAGAGTAGGAATTGAAATAAAAAGAGCTATGTATAGAATCTATAATAGTTTGAGTTCAAAAGTAGGAATTGAAAGACTGTCTCCAGAATATATGCAGTCACGAAAAACCTATCAGAATGAATATGATGAAATAATAATAGAGCTTATACGTCATAATATTCCAACAGATGATGTTCCTCCAAAAGCCATATAAATTTTAATTAATTTTAAATAATCCTTTTCTATTGAAATATCTAATAAAATGCAGCTTAATGTAATAAACTCTGAAAATAAAGAAATTAATATTGATAATTCTAAAAAACAATCTCAAATAACCCAAGGCCAAGAAAAGGTTCTCTATAAACAAGGCTATAGAATGGTTGGGAGCCATTCAGCAGTAAAAGTTTGTGGCTGGACAAATAATATGATTGCTGGTAAAGGAGGATGCTATAAATATGTATTTTATGGAATCAGAAGCCATCAATGCTTACAAATGACAACTTCTATGTTCTGTGCTTCTAGATGTAAGTTTTGCTGGCGTGGTTTGAAAGCTCCTGTTTCTAAAGAGTGGTATGGAGCTATAGACTCCCCAGAACATATCATCAAACATGCAATAGATGCCCAAGTTAAGTTGTTGCAAGGCCATAAAGGCAATCCAAAAGCTGATAAAAAAAATGTTAGTGAATTTGAAAATATAAGACATGTTGCTTTATCATTGACGGGGGAACCAATAACATATCCATTAATTAATGAAATCCTTAAAGAATTCCATAAAAGAAGAATATCAACATTTTTAGTAACAAATGCTCAATACCCAGAACAAATAAAGAAAATTGATAAAGTTACACAGCTTTATCTTAGCATAGATGCTCCAAACAAAGAGTTAATGCAAAAAATAGATAGACCATTATTTGAGGATTTCTGGGAAAGAATGTTAGATTGTTTAGATTTATTAAAAACAAGAGATTATAGAACTTGTATAAGACTTACCCTAATCAAAGATGAGAATATGATCGATCTTCAAGGTTATGCAAGCCTAATAAGAAAAGGAAATCCAGATTTCTTAGAACTTAAAAGTTATATGTGGGTAGGAGCATCACAGAACTATTATAACAAAGAAAGTATGCCAAGTATGGATGAAGTAAGAGAATTTTCAAAACAGCTTTTAGAATATCTCCCAGAATATGAAATAATGAGAGAACATCTTCCATCAAGAGTTGTCCTTTTAATAAAAAAATCCCTAAATAGAAAATCATGGATTGACTTCCCAAAATTCTTTCAATTATTAGAAACAGGAAAATCATTCACAGCAGAAGATTATTGTTC
>JBBSXX010000066.1:0-3282 GCA_038045565.1 Nanobdellota archaeon | reverse complement strand
TATTTCAGGCTCATTGTTTTCTGGATTGGCAAGAATATTTGCTTCCATATTTATAGTAGCATTATTTGCAGCATAAACAATACTAAAACTTAAAGCTAGAATTAATCCAATCAAAATAAATGAAAAATATCTCAAACCCATTTTTAATATATATTATCTAAAGTATATATTATGAAATATATATTAGTTTATAAATTTTTATCACCACTTATTATTGATGAAAAATAGATACTTGATTAATATAAAGAAGGAAAGACTTATATAGTAATATCAAGTGATATTATAAAATAAATGAATGAAGTAGAAGAATGAATGTAAGGATGAATGAAGAAGATGAGTAAAATAAAGAATAATTTAAGTTATGAAGATAAAAATGAATTTGCAAGAAGTCCAACACTTCAAACAGTGTTAATGGTAGAAAAATTTATTAAAGATAACTCTGGAGAATATAAAAAAACAGAGCTTTTCAAAAGCCTACCAAAGAAAGTAATGTGGCAGACATTTCAAGTTATAATGGAATATTTAGAAGGCATAAATAAAATAGCATATGATAGAGAAGGTTATACTGTATATATTTGGAATCCAGAACTTGCAGCGAAATTTGTAAATAGGAAGGATTTAGAATGGAAGCCAAAGTAAGATTTGCGATGAGAGATTAAAAGAGGCATTTGAGAATCTTAGAGCTTCTGATCCAAGACTTTTCAAGGAAATTGAAAAAGCTCTTCATGATATCCATTATAATGCTTTTAGCGGGAGAAATGTTAAAAAAGATTTAATTCCAAAAGAATTAATCCGTAAGTATAATTTACAAAATCTTTGGATTTATAATTTAAGAAAAGATTGGAGACTTTTATACACAATAGGTGGTGGAGAAATCAGCGTTATAGCAGTTATCTTAGATTGGATGAATCACAAAGATTACGAAAGACTTTTCAAATTTTAATCCTAAGCAACACTGAAAGCAACAATTGTTGTTGCAGAATTTCCAGCTCTATCAATTGCCTTTACCTCAAGTTCATGAGGTCCTGACCTGAATATAGAAGTTTTTCCTCTAACATTTCCATATTCCATGCAGTTGCTGCAAAGTCTTCTTGTTATCGGCCTAACATCCCTTAAATCTTTATACTGAAGAATAACATTTTCACTTGTAGTTATATTAATTGGAATTCTTCTGTCTATGTAAGTTATATTTTGGGGAAGAGTTACATTTATTGTAGGGGAAGTATCATCAATATAAATTCTAACAAGTCTGCTTCTAACAATATGAAGTAAATCTGCTATTTCAAAATAATACTGAGTTTGTGTTTCATTAGTTATTTCAGAGAAATTAACACTGAAATTACATTCCTTGCTTCTTCCAGACACACAATCATATTTTGTTTCGGAATAATTATTAATTATAAGAGTTATATTATCAAGATTATCTTCACTATATCTAACCTTGAATAAAGACCCATTTGTAAGTTTATTATTTGTTGGATATGTTGAAGAAACTCTTGGATCAATTGAATCTATAAAGAAAGCAACTTCCTTTTCAACAATTCCTCCGGAAAGACTTCCAACTGCCTGAACAGTTATATTATTCCATCCTTCATTGAAAAATATTTCTTTCTTTCGGTCATTTCCATATCCGTTGCAATCATTGCAAAGTCTTTTGTATCTTGGACTTCTATCATTATGATTAATATACTGAATCAAAGCAGCTTCTCCCTCTAAACTTATATTAAGCTGAATTCTTCTTTCATCATAATTTTCTCCAAGAGGGGAATTTATTGTAATATTAAGATAAGGTTCAACAACCTCAAAATTCCACATCATAGATGAATTTCTTCCAGCTTTATCTTCAACATATAAATTAATAGTATGATTTCCAAAGCTTAAATTTTCTTCAGAAGTATATTCAACTTTAACATCTAAAGTCCCAGCACTTTGGACTGTTGAATTTACAACATCATTATCAATCTTTAATACTATAGAGGTTTTATTTATTCCAGAATTGCTTTGATATATTTCATCAACATAAGCATAAATCAACGGCATTCTATCAAAACTCATAGAATTATTAATGGGAAGCATATCTTTTATCAAAGGATCTGTTAGATCAATCAATAAATTCTTTGTTCTTTTAGGTTCTTCAATACAAACAAGATCCCCCCAATAGTTTAACTCCAAATTTCCCGCACTTACATTTCCATTATTTGGAACATTTTCTAATCCAAAGGGTCCAAATACGCTTTCATTTGTGCTGAATATAAAACTATTATCCCATCTGTAAGAAATATTTATTACATCTAAATTTATTAATGTAAACAAAGGTTCTGAAATATACCAATTATTTTTTCCATCAGGTTCACTTGGGTTTATTATTAATAAAGTTGCTTCATTAACATAAAAACTTTCAATACCACTATTTGCTGTTCTATTATAACAATCTCTTACATATACATTCCAGTTAGTTGACTGGCTTATATTAAGTAAAGAAGTATTTAATGAGACAGAATAATTTAATCCATTTAATGATGATCCTGTAAAGTTTACCCATCCATTATCAGTTTCAACACTAAATATTACATCCTCAACACAAAAACCATTAACCATTGCACTTAATATTACATTCTTTCCTTTAATATTACATGAAGTTGAAACTTGATCTGAAATTATAATTAATTGATTTGATATTCCTTTTGTTGAATTTTCCATGGAAAATCCCCCACTCCCATCTGGTATTCTGCTTAGTGTTAAATCATCATTATCACTATCTGAGAAGTTTCCGGTTGTATCTTCAAGAAATCCATTTGTTCTAAAAAGAGTAATATTCTGATCCACATTATTTAACCCACTTAAACTATCTAGAACATAAAAAGAATTTTGCTCTATAATAGCTCCAGAAATAGAATAATTTACTCCATCAACATCTTGAATAAACCATCCAGTTATATTAACAGCATTTCCATCATTATATAATTCAGCCCATTCATTTCCACTATCGCTTCCAAAAGGATTAACTTCAACTTCATTAATAAACACCTCTGAAGAAACAAAACCAGAACTTAAAACAACTAATGAAAGAAAGATAAAACTAATAAAAAACGACAACATTATTTTTTGTTTTTTTCTCATTTTCACTCGTTTTTGGAAACCTTTTCTTAAAAGGTTTATTTTCACTCGTTTTTATTTTTTGTAAATCCATTGAGGGTTGATAAATAAAAACCTTGCAGGTTTCTATACATCCAGCCTTATGAAAGGAGAGTTCATAACCAGAAGAATCATAGATTCTTTGGT
>JBBSXX010000065.1:0-8366 GCA_038045565.1 Nanobdellota archaeon | reverse complement strand
TATCAAAGAGTCAATAGGAAGAAAAAGAATAAAATTATTGAAGATATTACAACAGATTTGGATAGAAGAGGAGAAAAACCCAAATTTATTTACTTTACAGAAAAAGATTTTGAAAGGATTTTAGAAAAAGCAAGTTATGATATGAAACCTACAATTGCCCTTGCTTTTGATTCTGGAGCAAGACCAACTGAATTAATGAATATAAGGGTCTGTGATTTTTCTAATGACTTTAAAGAAGTCATGATTAGAGAAGAAACATCCAAAACTTTTGGTAGAAGAATTAAACTAATGATGTGTTCTGAGCAGGTTAAAAATTATGTATCCCTTTTAGGATTGAAATCTGAAGATTATATCATCCAAAAATCGATGCCGATGGTTAATAAGGAATTAAGATTTTTAGGAAAGAAAGTGTTAACAAAAGAACAACTTAAATTTAAAAATTTAGCTATGTATGATTTCAGACATAGTTCTGCATGTTTCTGGCTTGTAAGATATAAAAGCGAATCATCTATGAAATATCGCTTTGGCTGGAAAAAGACGGATATGATCCATTATTATACCGAATACTTAGGTATGAAAGATACAATTACTGTAGATGATATGTATATTGATATAACTAAAATGGAATTAGAGAAAGAGGTTGATAAACTAAAGGAGCAAGTGAAGGATATTCAAGAACTAAAGGACTTCCAAGAGCATTATAAAAAGTTATTTCAAAGAATACAAGAAAAACCTAAAGAATTCTTTATATCTGAAGATGGAGAACTCTGTGAAGAAATGGTTACTGAGGATGGACAGTGGATTAACTAATTAAAATTAAGTCTACATAAAGCAATAAATTTATTAACTTTATATTCTTTATCTTAAAATGGGGAATAAAGAAGTTTTTACAACTATAATCGTGGGAATTTCAACTATAATAGTTTTAATATTAATTAATATTGGGTTTTTTGCACATCCAAATATTATTCCTGTAAGGCAGGGAAATTACTTTATATGCCCCGATACAGTTTATAGCGATTTTGATGTTGTTTTTAGGAATGAAGGAGGAAAATTAGGAAATCTGTGTGTTAAACCATCTTCAGAATTAATTAATTTTACGGATGATTTTGATTGTTTAATTATCCCAATAAGTGAACCTGCAACATTTAAATTTCCAATAGATAAAAATTCATTAATGAACATTAAATCTACAGATAATATTTCTATAGTTTATAGCTGGAATCTTAATAATCAGTTTAATGAATCGTTAAATAGAAATACTACTTGCTATTATAAAAAAGAAATAGGTCGTTCAAATATTGTTCTAATAGGACAAAGTCCTAATTAATAATTGTAAATTCTCAAAAAATTAAACAATTTTTTTAACCTCTTTTCCCTTTTTAGAAATCTTATAAAGAATGCCTTTAACCCCTGGTTTAGAACTTGGGTTTAAACATTCTGCATATCCTTTCTTATTTAACCATTTTAAAGCTCTTGATGTTTCTCTTAAAGTTAGTTTCTTTCCTTCCTTAATTTTTGAATTAACCACTCGCATAATCTCTGAAACCATAAAGGATTTATTCTCTAATTCTAAAAATACTAATTTATGTTGTCTACCTCTAAATATCTCAGCTCTTCTTATTTCAAGCTCTTTTTTCATACACAAGTGATACTCAAAATATAAATAAACCAAGATACACAGATGGTACACAATTTACAAACCTTTAAAAACGATAGAATTTTATAAATTATAGATGAAAGGGCAAGGAAATTGGTTCAAAAGACATCCAAAAATAACAGTTATAATTATAGGTTGGATTGTACTTATGTTCTTAGCTCTTTTAATGGTCGGAAATGATGTTTCAAAAGATAGTCAAAATACAAATTCTGGACAGCCTTTAACTATTAAGCAACAAATGGATGAAGATATCAGAGAAATTCTAGGAACATCAAATAGAAATGTTGAAAAGATAAAGGAAATAATTATTACTGAAGGGGAAAATGGTTATTTTATTGGAATAAGATATAATGCAGATGATAATCTTAACTCCAAGATGATTAAAGGATATATCATTAATGAGGATATAAAGGTTTTAAAAACATTATACACAAAATATGAAAATATAAGTGGGGTAGGGATAATTGCTTATTTCCCATTAACAGATGCTTATGGAAATAATGAAGATGAAGCTGTTATTAACCTTAGAATTGATAGAGCAACTGCTGATAAAATAAACTGGGACGGTTTATTACCAGAGAATATTCCTACTATTGCAGATAAATATTATATACATCCTGCTTTAACACAATAATTAAATACTAAAAAACTCTAAGAAAAACATGTCAAAAAAACCATTAATTTTCATATATTTAGCTATTTTAACTTTAGTCTTATCTTTTAGTGTTTCTGCTGTTCAAGTATGTCAATCTTATGATGATTTTACTTCTGGAAGTCTTGACACAAATAAATGGATAGAACTTCCAGGAAGCAATATTAATAATAATTTAACAGATGAACATTTAGTACAAAATGGTGTTTATCATACGGCTCAATTAACAGAAGCAGATAAAGGGACTTTATTAAAACTATTAAATAATTTCTCTGTTGGAGATATATTAGAGTATGATGTTAATTATGTTAATGGCTCTGGAAATAGAGAGTCAAGTGTTAAAATAGATAATAATACTTATTCTATAATTGGATTTTGGAATAGTATAGAAGATGCAGGAGTAGGAAATGATTTAGGATTGTATCATGTTAAAATTAATTTTACAGAAGAAGGATTAAATGATGAAATTACATTACCTAATGGAACTATAACTTTTACAAGACCTGATGGCGTTTTGCCTTCTCCAGGATTAAACCATACTTTTGGAGTTATAACAAGAACAGGAAATAATGGATTAATCTATATGGATTATGATAATTTTGTTATTTGTATAGAAAGAGATACAACCGAATTAGAGAATAGAGTCTCTATACTTGAAGGATTGATAAATTCTATAAATACTTTAATTGATGAGATACTGCTAAGATTAGATAACCATGAACAAAGGATAGAGACATTAGAAAATCAAAATAACCTAAATACATCATCAGGTTATTTCAAATATCTAAGTTATAGTGAAAGAAAGAATATAGTTTGTGGTTATGCTTCAGATAATCATTTAGCTAATTACACAGATTTAGAGGTAAATTGTTTAGTAAAGTACAGAAATACATCAAGAGGGGAAGTATCATCTTGTAGATGTAAAGCTGTTTGATTTAACTACTTCCTTTTTACTTTTCTCATATACTCACCAATTTCTTCAGGAGTTAAATAAAATCCCTTCAATTTTTCAAATGATTTATCTTTAAACTTTTCTCTGAATATTCTATTAGCCTTTAAATCCTTACCATATCCTTTTTCAATTGTCAATCTATCAACATTCTTTTCTTCTAGTTCCCTATACTTTTTAAAAAGACTACATCTAAAATTTGCCCATTGGTTTTGCACAAAATTTCTTTTCTTGTAAAATTCTATATGCCCCAATTCATGTGTTAACAATCCCTTAAGTTCACTTACATTAGCATTTCTCATCCTAGGAGAGATTCTTATTCTAGAAACAAAAAAGAGGGATATTGTATCTGCACTAAAATTTATATGCTTACTTTCATAAGTAAATATTTTCTGATTTCTGAGTAAGGGAAAAGATTTATCTATAATTTCTTTCACAAGTATTTTACAATCTCCAATCCAATTATCCATTAAATTGCATAATATCTTACTTTAAATTTTTATTTATTTTAATTAAACCTTCTCCTAGCACGATAATCAACCCACTCTGATTTCACTTTATCGGGCAGGTTTAATAGCTCTGGACTAAATTTAACTATCATTACCAAATCTCCAGGCTGTAATCTATCTATACTTCTTGGTATCGTAACAATCCTTTGTTTGCCCATTTTTGTAATAGAAAAAAAACTAATAATAATTTCTTTATTTTCTTTCATTTCCCCAATATTTTACCAACCACAGACTTTTTCCATCATCCTATAATTAGACAGTTTAATCAGATTTTTATCAAAATGTTGCGATAGTTTTTCAATATCTGAAAAAGTTTTAACTAAAACAGTTAGTACCTGCTCTTTTTCATCTTCTTCTGTATTAAAAAGATGTTTTTCAGACATAAACTCATCAAGCAAAGGTTCCATCTTATACAATCTCTTAAAACCTTGCTTATGTGCTATCTCTTCAGCTTCTAAAACCCATTGTCTTAGGATTTCTCTATCTTTATTTAAATCTAAACTCATTTTTACACCTCCTTTCATTTCTAATATATTAAAATATATTGATGATTTTAGATAATTGGTAATTATTCCCCTATAAAAATAGAGTAATAATCACTTAATCTAATTAAAACCATATAGCCTATACACTTTTTAGTGTGTATAGGCATATATTATTGGCATAGGCAATTCACAATTACAAATAAACAAAAAATTACCCATAATTACCATTTATCTCATTAGGTAAATTAATCTCCATCTCTCCAATCTGTAGATAACTGTTTACAAATTTAGTTAATCCTTCAAGGATAGCAAAATATTTCCCTTCAGTTGTATTACCAATCCTACTCAAACAACTATTATCATATAAGTACTTGAGAGCTTGTACTTTTCTCGTATCAGGCATATCAGGAAATTGTTTTTTTACATCTGCAGATTTAAAATTTGTTATCTCAGTTTTTATTAACCAAGAAGCAATATCAAATGCAGATTTTTCATATTCTTGTCGTTTATTAAACTGTGTACGATTACCAAGGCAATTAAAGATAATTGGCTCTTCTTCATCACCAATCAATTGGAAGTCTATTCCTTCCAAAAACTTAGCCCCTCTAGATCTGTAAGTCTTTAGAGTAAATTTATGTTCATTTCTCTTTCCAGAAGACTTTATAATAAACGCATCATCAACTTGAGCTACCCAATCTCCACTTCCCCTCGCATTTTCAACACCTTTAGGGGTATGATGTAACAAAAGCCAATTAGTTTTTGTCTTAAATGGTTTTATAAATTCAAACACCTCTCTTGCGTCCTTAGATTTATCCTCATCTCCTTCAATAAGTCTCACTAATGAATCACATACAATTAAGGCAGGATGATGTTTTTCTATAAAATCTCTTATTGCAAACTTCCAACCCACAGAGTTTTTACCCTGAAGTTTAAAATCTTTAAAAATAAGAAGATAAATCTTATCTGTTTTTAGATTCATTCCTTCTGCGATTCTCCTAAATCTCTCAGCTAAATCAATCTCTCCATTTTCCTCATCAATAAAGAGGACTATTCTCGGACCCTGTTTATTTTTAAATCCTAAAAAATCAACCCCATTAGCCACGCATAAGGTCAAATACATAGCTAAAAAACTTTTAGCACTTTTATATTCCCCGATAAACATAGTAATGCCTGATTTTTTAGTTATAGACTCAATTAACCATTCAGGTTTTTCTATTCCTGAAGAGAGTAATGAATTTAAAGAAATAAATCTCTCATCTTCCTCTTCAACTACTGATTCTTTCTCATTAGATTTTTCACCAAAACTTCTTTCATTAATTTGCCCAAGCCATTTTTCATTAAGCCATTCAGTATTCATAACTTCCCTAAAATTTCTTATACATTTCTCTTTTAACTCTTCATCGGCTTCTGTCCAGTCTTTAATTTCAAGATTATCTTCCCATGCTTGCATCCACCCATCAATATCTTCTCTTGACATTAAAGGATTCTGAACATGTTCGAGTAATTCTGCATTAATCCACTTTAAACTTTCAGAATAGCCTAATGGATCATCAAGAAAGGCTTTAATGTCTATTGGTTTTAAAGGTACTCTTAAATCTTCTACCCTTCCTATTTTATACCCTCTTTTTTTATCTTCTTCATTCCACATTTTTTACATTAAAAGAAGATGTAATACCTGCAACAATCTCTTTAGAGAAAAAAATCTCTTGTCCAAACTTGTCAATACCAAAGATTGTATCTTGAGTTATTTTAGTTATTTTAATTGTAAATACATAACCATTTGTAAGAAAAAATTTCTTCTTCTCTCCTACTTCTAATTCTTCTAATCCTTCAATCATCTTCTAATCTTCTTCTTCCTCCTTTTAATTGCACAATGCGTCCTTTTGTCGTGCTCGTTCCTTAGAATTCCTTAAACCTAACTATTAGGCAATTTCCTTATTATAAATGCTTATTTTTTGTTTTTAAGCATTTAAGTATATCTAATATATGCATTAGATTATATTATTTATAAAGATATGATTCAAAACTATATATTAATTAATATAATTATTAATTTTATATTTCTACTAAATTCAAAAAATACTTAAACAAAAGTAATTATTTAAGATGATATGGACATAAAAGATGAAAAAGATCTCAATAATCTTATAATTAATAAGATTTCAGAAGATACAAGATTAGAATATAAAAGACCTATTTTCTCTCAGAAAGATTTTAAAGAGGAGTTAATAAAAGATATTTCTGCTATGGCTAATTCAGATGGAGGCACAATTATTTATGGAATAAATGAAGATAATCATTTTCCACAAGAAATTGTTTGGATTGAAAAAGATGAAGGATATAAAGAAAAAATAGAACAAATTGCTAATTCTAAAATATTTAGAAAGATAGAAAGATTAATCGTAAAAAAAGTTCTTTCTGATGATCAAACTAAATTTGTAATAATTATAGAAATACCAAAAAGTGACTTAGCTCCACATCAAGTACATAAAGACAATGAACAAAGAAGATATTACAAACGACAAGGCTCTATAACTAAACAGATGGAGCATTATGAAGTTGAAGACCTATTTTTCAAAAGAAAAAGACCTATATTAAAAATTGATTTAAGGAACATATCTAAAGATATGCATAAACCTATTTTTGAAATTTATCTTGAAAACATTGGAAAGGTTGTTGGAGAGCATTCATATATTAAAGTAAAGATACCTTCAGAATATTGTATAGATAATTGGGTTGAAACTAAGCATTTATATGGTAATTCTTCATATGAACGCGTTTTAAAAGATGATTTCATTTATCCTGACCTTAAGCAAGTAATTGGGCAAATTTACCCTCCTAAAAAAATTGAATTTGGAGCATTAAAAATAAATTTTTTATTAA
Organism: Nanobdellota archaeon; assembly: GCA_038045565.1. GTDB lineage: Archaea > Nanobdellota > Nanobdellia > Pacearchaeales > GW2011-AR1 > JACPLR01. The sequence goes on along the minus strand of JBBSXX010000065.1, from coordinate 1,228 downwards.
CTTGTAAAGATATGGAATTGGTTGAGGGAGAGATATACATAGATTGTGATGGAAACCAAAAAGTAATTTATGAAGCATCAAAAACCCCTGCTTATTCACAAAACCTACCTGATTATATATTTTCTAAAAACAAACCATTTAATTTAGAAGAATCTTAAATCAGTTACTCCTAATTCTCTTCTAAATATAATCAATAAATATTTATACAAGCTATTCTAATATTTTTTATGAAAGAATTGATAGATTATGCCGTAGCATTGATGAGTAGTGAGAATATATTTGATGGGGAATCTAATCCTCAAATAAATGGAAATCTTAACCCTCAGATTAACTCTGAATTAAATGTTATGCAAAATAGAGAAATAAATCCTACCCAAGTTAGAGAACTTGCACCTTCACAAAACACTAATTGGAAATCTGCGTGGTGGAGAAAGTTTCAAGAAACAATACTTTGGGAATATTTAGATGATTCTCAAAAGAAAAGATGTTGGAATTTTCTTAAGCAATTAGAACCATGAAAAAGTGTATGCAATGTGGTGAGCCTGTAAGTAAGCCTAATGAAAATAAAAATATGGAAGAAGATAGACTTTGAGGAAATATTAAAGAAATGAGAAAAAGAAACAAAATGGCAAATAAAGAAAAAAATAAAAACGAAAACTGGAAAAATATTAGATCATATAAGAATGATACTGTTTCTGGAGTAATTTCTGGAGTAATTTCTGGAGTGATTTCAGGAATAATCCTTTTCTTATTAGTGGTCTTCTTTTTAGATCCAATAATACACCCTAACCCAGAAATCCAAAAAACTTGTTTCAAAGGTTCTTCTGGAGATGTAGAATTTGTTCTTTTTAATCCCTCAAGTGTGCCAGCAGAAGAGTTTAATATTATAATATATGAAAGATATAATGGTGGTGGAACATCTTATTTAGATCATGAATTATGCAATGTTGACACTTATAGTTTTCAACCTGCTTATACTCTAATACATTGTAATTATATCCCTCCAAAAAGCTATGCACAAATAGTATTACGTTTTGAGAATGAAACAAAGAAGGAGTTTGAATATAGTTCCTGGGGCAAGACAACCACTAAAGAAGATAACCAATATGATTTATCTAGGATTGTTTGTAAAAATGGGTAATAAAACAGAAAATCTAACTAAAAGTATTACGCCCCCCACGAAACGTCTAGGATAAACCTAGATACCCTGATTAAGTTTAATGTGATA
>JBBSXX010000064.1:0-3549 GCA_038045565.1 Nanobdellota archaeon | reverse complement strand
GTTTTATACTACTTAAATCAGAAAATGGAAAAGGAACAACAACTATTTCACCTTGTTTATACATTATCCCAAACTTCATCCTCTTTATTATCCCATAATTTCTTTGCTACTTTTTCAGAATGTTTTAACAAATAGTTAAAATCTTCTCTTTTAATTTTTTTAATTACAATAGTATCTTCATTTTTTGTAATAAAAAGTTCATCTCCTTGCTTGATTTTTAAAGATTCCCTCATTCCTACAGGCAAAGAAATCTGCCCTTTATCAGTTACCTTAATTATTTTTGTTTCCATTTTAACATTAATAAAGTAAGAATTTCCTTACTTATAAATTTTTCTACCTTTGAACTTTTGTTATAAAACTTGCCATAATTTATACAATAACTAAAACATCGTTTATTCAATCTAAATGCTTAAAAATGCAAATATTAATAACAATTAATGATAAAAAACAAGTTATTAAAAAAAGTGTTACCATTAGCAATTGGTTTATCGTCTTTATTTCCAACACAATCAAATGCTGAATTACCTTTGTTTAATAATTTAAGGCCTCCAATTATATCAAGATTGGAAAATTTAATTGAAACAAGGAGTAATAATAATTTTAGTTTTTTCTCTCCGATTTATTCATTTCCAAATCTTAGAAATTTTGAAAACTTAGGGGGAAATATTAAGAGAATAGTAGATATAGATAATGTTGGGGAAATTTATGAAACTTCTGTATTTAGCCAGGATGAATTAATGAAAGTTGCGGCTATTTATCCAAAAACAATTTTAGAATCAAAGACTGAAGATTCTATAAAACCAATTGTTTATATGACTGGATATTCTGCTGGTGCTTCTATTTATTTAGATTATGCAAATAAACTATCTAAATATGGATATTTAGTCTTAGTTCCAGAAATAAATGGAGATGCGATTCATTTTTTAAGTATGGATTTAAGGAATGATCATATTATAGATATTGATGGGGAACCCTTTAAAGAAAAACTAGGAAATATTATGGGGGATGTTCAAAAAGTTGATGGTTATCAATCACTTAATAATATATTAGATATTGCTAGTTTAGTAATGATTCAGGGAGTTCAGGGAGATATACAAAATGAAAGAGTATTAAAAATAATTAATAAACATCTTTTCAAATTTAGGGACTATGCTTTAGATAGTACAATTAAACTAATTTATGATTTAGATCAAGATCCAAATTCCCCACTTTATAGAAAAATTGATACAAATAATATTGGTATTGAAGGCCATTCTTTAGGCCCTCACACAATTTTTAATGCTATAACAAATCCCTCTCCACCTTTCTGGGCGGGGGATGTTAAAGCATTTATATCTAAAGGTGGAACAACAGGGTATCAAAGTTTAGATAATGTTTCAAGAATAGGAGAAAAATCATTAGACAAATATCCTTATATTTACTTTATGATGGGTGAAAGTGATATTGACAATAGTGTTTTACAACCTTCTTGGGATAGATTTCAGGTTTTAGAAGTACCTTCGGTTTATACATTATTAGGGGGAGCAGGGCATATGGTTTTTGTAGCATTTCCATTAAGTTTTATAGCAGATAAATACACTCCTTTTGGTAATCGTTCAATTACAATTCAACAAAGTTTATCTGCACAAAAAACTGCTTTAGAAATTAGTAGAACTTTTTATGATGCTGTTCTTAAAAACGATAAAAATGCAATGAAAAGAATTAAAAGAGAAAACTTTGAAGGTATTAAAGAATCTTATATTTTGAATTTTGAATAAGCATCAAATAAAACTTTAAAAATGACTAGTTTCTATGTTTTTGATGGATTTAATTAAAGAATATTCAGAGTCTGACATTGAATATCTTTCAAATTTCTTAAAAGAATCTAGACTTAATTGTAGTTATGAATCTGGGGCTAAGGAAAAAGAGTTAAAAAGAGGGCAATTGAAAATTAAACAAATTGGTCCATTTAATAAAAATGGACTTTCATATGAAGATAGATATTCTGGAAACATATGGTTTCATGGTATAGAAACAATTTCAAATAATAAGGGAGCAATTTGGTGCAGAATTTATGATGGAGGAATTACTAATGAACATTATATGAATAAATTATCAAGTGAATTTATCTATGGTGGATTAAGAAGAGCTTTAAGAGAATTTCCAAAAGATAAACCCCTTATAAGAGGTCCTGAAGAATTTGTTATAGATTTTGGAGAAGATGATGTATTCCATTCACATCATAAGATATTATATGGGGATTTTGGTATAGGTGATTTTTCATATTTTAACAGATTTGAAAGAATAGATGATCTAATTGATGGATCACAAGTTGATGGAAATATAATTAATGATATTTATCACTTAAATTATTTTGGTGGATTTTTATCAGTTCCACAAGTCAAAGAAGCTTATGATAAAAATACTAGACTTTTAGCAGCTTAAATATCAAATAAATATTTATTAATCCACATTTATCTTATTTTCTATGCCATCAAGTTCAGTTATTACAGAAAATAATCTTGAAAGGAGAATTTCTATATCTACTCATTTTCCGACAAAACCTTTAGAGGAAGAAACAGATAATAGCAGAGATCCAAGATATAGGTTACATTTAACTTTTATTAACCTTGGAGAAATTAGAAGACCAGAATGTTATCTAGATATATATAAATCAGAACTTGATTTTTCTATTAGGAATTTTATACTAATGTCTATTGTTCATAACCCAAATTTTATACCAGATAATATTGATAATTCAAGCATTAGCGGAGATAAATATACAAGATTATTAGATAGAATGCATGATTTACAAGTTAAAAATAATGGATACGCTTCAGAAAGAGAACAATTAACTGATCTTAAACTTAAATTATCTACAAATAAAAAGTTAATTGCTTATTATAATCCTCCACTTTATTCTAATATAGAACCTTTTCAATTCACAAATAATTCAATAATAAGTTATTTGAAAGATAATAATGTTAATATATCTGATGATTTTAATAATCTAAGACAAGTTAAACAATCATCTCTAATGAAAGAAAATAATCTTAAAATGTATTCTATAGTTTTCATGTATGAATATCCTTTTGGAGAAACAGGATTTGGTCAAAAATTAAATGATGTTTAAGATAAATATAAATCTTTAAAAACAGACAAATTATGAAATAAAATGAATCAAAGAATAAAAAATACTATAAACTCTCATGAAGATTTTTCAAGACTTAAAAAAGCATTTCCTTTAGATTTTGTTGTAGAATGTTTAACAAATCCAAGAAGAGGAAATCCAGGCAATGCTAAATTTATTGGATATCTTTTAAAGACCCATGCAAAAGATTCTTCACTTTTTATTTCAGCGATTCATTACCATGAGTTAGTAGAACTTGAAAAATTTAGAACTCTTGGATATTCTAATGTTCAACTTGGAGAGAATCATGGAAGCGATCCTAGTTTGAAAATAGCAGATACTGAAGCCAAAGAAAAAGAATTAAATTTCTATAACTTTATTGGATCTAAAATTAATGACAAACGCTATCCTAATTTAAGTTGGCCTCTTTCAAATTTATC
>JBBSXX010000063.1:0-7291 GCA_038045565.1 Nanobdellota archaeon | reverse complement strand
GTTTATCATATAGGGTTTATAAAGGCATTCCCTTTATAAAGCTTTTGCTTTATAATGCTTTGAATAATAACTCTTCTTCTGCACAATAACGAAGAAATTTGCACAAAATATTTAAATATAGATATATTTCTTAAATTTTATGGAAAATACAGAAAAACAAGTGAAAAGAAGATTTGACTTAACCTCCTATTTATTGGGTGTTGGTTCAAGTATTGCAGTTGTAGCTGGTGCACACTTTATATCTTCACATCCTGTAGAAGAACCAAGAATAACAAGAACTGTTTATCAAAGTTACGATGTTCAACTTAATGAATATAGTTATAGAACTGTAGTAATAATGGAAGATACTAAAACTTCTGTTAAAATACATGGGGAAGATAGATCTAATGATGGTTCAATAGACTTCTCTGAAAATATTATGGGTTATCCAGGAACAGGTAATAATAAAAAAGTCCTACAAGAAGCTTATGATGCATTAAGAAAAAGATAATTATTTGAAAGCTTCATAAGGAGATACAAAAATATCTGCTACAAAGATTCCTTCTCCCGATAATACATTTGCACTATGCTTTAATCCTTTAGGGATATAAACACTCGCAGGAGATTTCACAATATAAACTTCATCTTCTATTTGTATTCTATAAACCAATTTACCTTTTTCTGATAAAATTAAATTTATTTCGTCATATCTATGTCTATGTAATTCTGTATAATTTCTAACCTTTTTAGAAACTTTCTTAATAACATGAACTACAATTTTAACCCCTTTCTGATTTATTTTCTTTTTTTCAAACATCTCAAATCTTTTTACAGGGGCTTTTTCCTTATTATGAAAAGCTACAGTTTTTAATGGTTTTACAATTCCCTTATTTATTAAATGTGAATATTTTTTCATTTCAGTTTTTCTTTCCAACCATCTTCTTAATATCTTTTATTGTTGCAATATCTCCAGTATTTCTATCGGGTCTGTAAGCAGTTATTCTTGGGAATCTCATTGCATAACCAGAAGAGTAAGTTGGTGATTTCTGGATATTTTGATATGTAACAGCTACAACAAGTTTAGGTTTAACACTAACCATATTCCCTTTTTCTTCAGTTATTAATGGTTTCAATAATTTAGTCATTTCGAGATAAGTTGTTCCTTCACTTTCTTTTTCTTTCAAACCTGAAGATACCATTCCCACATTTAAAAATTTACCATTTTCATCTCTACAAGCAACAATATAACTTGTAAGCCATCCTGCTCTTTTTCCAGTACCATGCATTGCCCCAACAATCACAAGGTCAAAGTCTCTTGATTCAGGTTTCATTTTAACCATGTGGCCAACTCTTCTTCCTGGCTTGTATATAGAATCTAATTTCTTAACCATAATACCTTCTTCACCAATTTTCAAAGCTTCATGATAAAACTCAAGTGCTTTCTTCTCACTATCAGTTACAATTTGATAAGCAGTTCTTATTTTCAATTTTTCAATGTGAACAATTTTTTCAAGAATCTTTCTTCTTTCAATAAATGGAAGATTTACAAGACTTTTTCCATTAAGATAGATAACATCAAATGCATTTATTTCAACAGGTAGTTCTTGAATTAATTTATCTATATGATATTTTCTCTTAATTCTCTGACTTATAGATTCAAATGGAGTATATTTATGATTCTTAGGATTATAACCCACAACCTCAGAATCAACAATAAAACTATCTCCTTTAATATATTTTTTAACAACTTCAACAACGTCGGGAAACTGATTTGTAACCTCTTCTAGTCTTCTAGTAAATAACTTAACACTTCCATTTTTTGATTTAGAAATAACAACCCTAAATCCATCATACTTATGTTCAATAGCTGCAGGTTTTCCACAAATTCTAAATGCCTCCGAAATTTCATTTACTTTAACTGGAAGCATAACATTCATAGCTTTTCCAGGAAGAATTTCTATTTCATCAAAAGCTTTCTTTCCTTTAATCGCTGCTTCAAAAATAACAGAAAAATCATTAGCCAAATCATAAATTTCTTCAATTTTATTAGCCATTTCCTTTCTTTCTTTTGGAAAGAATGCTTCTGCAATAGACTCTCTTAAAGTTGAATCAGCAACGCCAATTCTTAAATCAGCTAAAACAGTTCTAATAAGATACTTAGCCTCTTTTCCGTCTGCATTACTCAAAAGTTCTGCAACTAAACTTACTTTTTTATCAACACTTCCTTTCCCCTCGAGTTCAAAAAGTTTAGTTAAATTTTCAAAAACCTTTCCAACACTTAAACTAGCATGATATAAAGTTGATTGTTTTTTCTTACCCATTAAATTTTCAGCCACTTGGCCTAAATCGCCAATCTTATTCAACTCCTTAACAATATGATCTGAAGAAACTCCAGAAGACTTTGAAATAACTTTAATTATAAGTTGCCTAGAAATTCCATATTCTCTAGCATCATAGTCGGGCAACACTCTTCCTCTCAAAAGATAAATCCATTTGTTATCTCCCTTGCTCTTAGCAAGTTTCTTCAAAAATTCTGAAATAATAAGAATCTTCTCAAGTCTTTTACTTGTCAAAGAAAGTCTTTCATACACCTCGCACAATTCAGAATATTTCATTTAACACCTAATTATAAATAATCATATAATAAAGAAAATCATGTATTTAAACTTAAAGAATAAATTTAACTTACCCATCTGCACGCTGCGCCAGGATACCAAACACATGAATTAAATGATCTGCAAGTAATCTCTCCAGAAGTTGATAGACCTTCACAACCATATCCTCCAGAACAATAACCTTGAGGAAGAGTTGCTTCACTTTCACAATCTAATTGTGTATTAAAAACAGAACATCTTTCATTTAATACAGAAGTTTTCCCAACACAAGAATAAGATATCCTACAATAATGCCCAATACATTCAGATTCAGAACCAGAACCAGAACCAGAACCCGGACTTAAATCAACTTGAGGATTAAAAAAAGGCCTTACACTCATAAAATAAATAATCCCAAGAATAATAATGATTAAGATAACAATTCCCAAAATCCAATAAAGAGAATTATTATTTTGATCTTTAGTTTTATCTATTAGCCTTATTTTTCTTTTAACCATTTTTTATTGCACTAATTAAAGCATCATCTGATGATTTATCTGCATTTTTAGATAAGGTATTAGGTTCTATAGGATAAAGTGTTGAAGGATATTTTTTCTCATAACCTTCAATCATGCTTAATGCAGATTCTTCAAAATTTGAATCTAACATAACTTCATTATTATACTGGAAAACAAGATAAATTAATTTATCTTTACTTATCCAAGATACAATAACTTGATGATCAGTCGGAGAATCATTTGCAATAAACACAACCCAACCATCTCCAACTAATGCTTGATCATAATCAATGTAATAACCACCATAATATCCGCTACTAAACTCTCTAGAAATAAAATCTGTAAAAATACTACTTTCAATTTCATTAGTATATTTAGAAATTATTAATTCAGGAGTTGATTTTAAATCTCCTCCTCCATTATTAAACACCCCACTATATTTTCCATACTCTCCATCAATAAATTCATTGCCTTCAAAAGTATTTACAAAATCATCTAATGGTTCCACAACTTCTCCACTAGCACTCACAAAATCAAAACTTCCAAAACTCTCTCTTAAAATATATTTAGAGTCACCCGTATTAGAGTTTTCTTCTCCCAAAAAATTTATCAAACACTGATTATATTCTTCATCATTAAAAGGATTTGCAATTCTACAAAGAATAGAAAATACAAACTTGGCAACTTTGCCAGATTCCCTTATTGTCTGAGCAATAGGCAGACACTCTCCACTTGAACAAGCATTACTTTCACACTCATAATTATTCTGACACTTTGGCCATGATTCCCCAGCAACATTAACCATTTGTGGTTTCAATTGACCATCAACATCACAATAACTTGGAGCACCTTTCAAACTTAATTGTCTTATACCAATTGGTATACATTGATTATTAAATTCACATCCGCTTGAACATTTCCCTTGAGGGTTTTTTATACAATATCCAGCTTCACATCCATCACTACATAAACCACATGCAACAGACGAATCAGCACTAACACACTGCCCATTTTCACAAATAGAATTAAACACTTGCACACAAGCATTTCCTCCATCATCACAATATCTTTTCTCAATTGAACCTCCGCAATCTTTGTCAGTTGAACATTGAGAAACAACTATCTCATCTAATGTAGAAGGAAATTTATTTAGATATGCTTTCAAAAACTCTTCCAAATCACTATCTAATAAATATTTATTATCTATCAACGAAATTCCAATAATTTTATCATTAGAACGCCATAAGAAAGTAATCGCTTCATCATTATCGCCTTCTTTACCCAATAACACCACTTTGTTACCTAAAATAGTTTCAAAATTTATCGAAGAATATCCAGAATTATAAATTCCTTTAACCATTCTATCAAAATTATCATTGCTAACATTAATTATATGAACTTCTATTAAAACCTCTACATTATCTCGAACAGATTCTGAATAATAAATATTATCATAGTTGTAATCACCAAGTTCATTAATACATGCATCCCCTTTAGGAAGATATCCTATACCTCCATCAAATTCAAAAAATTCACAGCTATTCAAATTCCAATCAGACATAAAGCTAACATGAGAAATAAGAAAATTGCTTATATTCTTCTCAATGATATACTTTGCAACACCTTGTTGTTCTACACAAGCACCATCTTCACAACCATTAGGACAATTATATTTTGTGATTGCTCTATGTAGCCCACTACAATAATATTCATTTACTTGTGATCCAGAACATGTATCTCCATAAGTGGTTGTAATTCCACTATCAGAAACTTCTGTATTTCCTCCCTTTACATTATAATTTATTTGACTATTAACTCTAATAGTAGCAGCTATATCAGAAGCTGAAACTAATTCAACACGATAATTTATCCCATTAAGCAAAAAGCCATACTCATTTGCTTGGTCAGTTAAACTTATATCTCCATAACCTTCAACATTTATAGTCGCTTTAAGTGCAGTATTTGATTCATCTGCATTTATCATTTTTATATTCAAACCTGCAACATTCTTGAAAGTTCCTTCATTGATTTCTTTCTGTTCAACTATTCCATCAGTATCAACACAATATTGATTAGTTGAATTAGTTGAATTACTCCCTTGTAAGCAAGCTCCGTTATTACATGAATCACAAGTAGTTATTCCAGTATCTAAATAAATTCCACAACCACCCTTACCATTACCTACACAACTTGAAACAGCTCCCCACGGAGTATTTCCACATTGATTTGGGACTGGAACATTATTACCGTACCAAAAAACACAAGAATTAATACAAGATTGTTGACTTTCAATCTGACAACTGCTTGAACATCCATCTCCATTAATAGTATTTCCATCATCACATCCTTCACCAGTTTCAATTATTTCATTTCCACAAAAGCTAAATGAACAACTCATAATTTCATCGGGTTTTCCACTTGTTGCTCCACAATTATTAGAATCTGTGCAAGTTCTTTTTTGTACTCCATTTTCGCAAGAACTCCAAGATCCACATTGCCAGTTTGAAGTACAAGTTGTACTTCCACTAAAAGTATAAACTTCCTGAATTTCACTTGAACTTAAAGCTCTAGAATATATTCTAATATCGTCGATAGCTCCTGAAAAATAATTGCTCTCTCCAGAAGTTAAAGAATTTCCAACTCTTAGATATGACGAATAACCTCCAACATTAGCTGTACTCTCAGCTCCTAAGGAAACGCTTGATCCATCAACATAAATTAAAGCATTTGTTCCATTATAAATACCCATAATATGATGCCAATTACCATCTCTTAAATCTCCAGTATTCCCAGTTTTCATTTTATCATTACCATAATAAATTATTGGTTTTCCACCTTCAGTATTTCCAGCAATTGCAATTCCTCTTCTGTTATTTCCGTTTGCAGAAGATTTTGTAAATTCTATAATAGACATTCTTCCTTGTTTAGTAGAAGTTTTTACCCAAGCACTTACAGTATATTGATTAATGTCTAAACTTACAGTAGAAGAATCTAAATATTGATCATCAACTCCATCAAAATTATAAGCCTTAGAAATTTTTCCATTAGTTACTCCAGGACAAGTACTCATAGAAGAGCAACCCAAATTATTTCCTTTTCCACTCTGATCTGCAGAATTAATATCGAAAGGATAATAAGCCACTAATCCACTTATTGTGGGACTTAATTGAATTTGAGGTTTTCCAGATAATTTATCTAAAAAATCTGTAAAAACATTAGCAGAAACACTTGTTGAAACAAAAAATATACTAGTTACCAACAACAAAACTAAAACTAATTCAACCCTTTTTTTCATTTTAATAATTATAATCTAAAACCAAATTACAAGATAATTAAAAATAACTAGTTTATAAATATTTAGGAAAAGATCGTATAAGTGAAATATAATAAAAATCTTAAATATAAAATTAATTCTTAAATCAATCATTATTAGAAACATTGAATCTTTTATGTGACATTTAATACATTAATAATTAAAATATTTTAAATTTGAAAATAATCAAATCCTATTTAGCATTGTTATCTATATTTATCTCATGCCCAAAGCACAGAGTATTATGGAAAAATAAAAATTAATTATTAACAACATTAAACATTTTAAAGTGCCATTACCTATATTCATCACTTAGAATCTTCTAGAAACCTTTGCTGCAGAAGTTAATCCTCTGAAAACTCTATGTGTGTTAGCTCTATTCTGCAAAAATAATAAATTTTTATCACTTTTTATTTCAGGAGTATTAGGATCAACTAAAATTACCTCAAAAAAATAATTTAATCCATCTTTTCCAATCCAATATGAATTTAACACTTGAAGATTTTTGAATTTTCTTCCAGCTCTTTGTTCAGCAACAGCTCGATAACTGATTGCAAGAGTTTTTCTGACAGTTAAGGTTCTTCCTTTTTTTCTAGCTTTTGCAGGTCTAGCTCTTTTTCTTCCACCTCTACCAATTCTAACTCTTACAATAACAAAACCATTCTTAGCTTTATATCCTAAAGACCTAGCTCTGTCTAATCTTAAAGGTTTATCAACTTTAACAATAGTATCTCCTTTCCTCCAAGCAATCATTCTTTCTCTTAAAACATTTATATCCGGGCTTTTCCAAGCCTGTCTTAAATAATGATACATTCCTTTAGCCATTTTAATCAGTATCTAGATTATCATAAAAATTCACTTAAAAACCTTTCTATTTAGATTTATGC
>JBBSXX010000062.1:0-2033 GCA_038045565.1 Nanobdellota archaeon | reverse complement strand
ATTATTGTAATTAGAATTGGTCACAGAAAAAATGTTTATGATTAATTTCTATATCACGAGGAAAAAGTTTGGGAGTTAATCCTTAGGATTAAGTAATCGTGGGAGCGTTTATCATCATAAATCAAACTTTCTCTTTATTTCATCCAGTCTTTCTCTGTATATTTTAACAGAATCATCACTAACTCCTAAAATATTTATTTTAAGTTCTAAATATTTAATCAGACTTTTATCTATTTCTTTGGTATGATACCTACCTCTGTCGATATTTCCTTCTCTAAGATCTTCATTTAATTTTTCAAAATGCTTTTCTATTTCTTTTTTCAAGGACTCAATTCCTTTCTCTATCCTTTTATTTCTTTTAGCCATTTTTCAGATAAATCTATTAGTATCTTTGTATCGTTAGGAGAAATGTCATCTAATTCCTTATCTTCTCTTTTTATTCTAAGATAAGCTGAATAGCTTTTTTCTCCTACAATTTTAATAAAATCTTTTTTAATATACTCCTTATTAGACTTAATACATTTTATCAAATACAACTCTCGCAATCTTAAAACAATAGAATAAACAGTTCCATCAAGGATATTTAAGCCTTCTTCTTGATGAAACTTAACAATTTCCTTATTTAATTTGATCATTCTTCCAATTTCATTAAATAAAGTACTAAAATTTAATTTCTTAATACTATTCCTATATTTTTGAATTAATTCTTTATTCAGTATGACCTTAGCTTCTTTTATCATGCTTAAATAAATTAAACTTTTTGTTAAATTCCTTGAAAAATTATCCTCTGAAACTAGCGAAATTTCATAAATTCCTTCTTTTATTAATTTATTTACTCCATGGGTAATAACTAGGATATCTATATCACTGTCAAAATCATAATCTCCTCTAGCATAACTACCAAAAAGATATATTCCCTTAACTTCTTCATTTAAATTCTTACTTATAAGTATACTTAAAACATCCTTACTAATATCTTTTATTGAAGATGAAAAAAGAGTTACAACTACCTGCTTATTAAGCCAATTTCTTGGCAATAAAACTCCAGCCGATGTTCCAACTTCTCTAGTCTGTTTAATAATTCGTTCCATATTATAATATATTATAATAGAATATATAAACATTTCGGATATTGGATCTATGTTAGATAAATAATCGTGAGGGCATCAATCCTTAGGATGTCAAGATTTGAAAAATCTTGAGCACGATCAAGAATCAAAACCTCAAGATTCTTGACGTTAAATCTCCTACATAAACCGAATAATTAGAAGGTGATTTGATTCAACGCTTCTTCGAAGAGTGTGACTAAATAGTTTGGTGCTCAGGAAGGGAGTTAAACTCTAAAATACTTTTTAAACTACATTTTGTTATGATTTCTATGAAAATACTGGTGATAAATAATGGTTCTTATTTCCTAAAAGAACTTAAAGCAGCTTTAAAAAATCATAAAGTAAGTATCGTTGATTTTAACAAAGTAAATCAAACTAAGGATTTTGACAAAATCATTTTATCCGGGGGGCATAGGCTAAATGTTGAGGATCATACTCGCGAATATAGTAATGAGATAAAAATTATAAAATCCTCTTCAAAACCAATATTGGGAATCTGTTTAGGTTTTGAATTAATTGGAAAAACTTTTGGTGAGAATTTGGTCAGGCTAGAAAAATGTGAAAAGGGAATCTTAGATGTGAGATTAATAAAAAAGAATAAAATTATTAATGGATTGAATAAATTCAAAGTTTTTGAAGATCACAGGTGGGTATTAAAACATACAAAATTTATGATCCCTATTGCAAAGTCTAAAGATGGGATTGAAATAATAAAACATCCTAAAAAAGATATTTATGGTGTTCAGTTCCACCCAGAGATGTTTGTGGATAAGACTGAAGGACGAACTATTCTTAATAATTTCTTGAATATTTGAGGAAAACGTCAGTAAGTTAATCCTTAGGATTAAGTAATCGTGGGGCGTACGACCTTAGCAGGCTGTCTCGCAATTCAAATAAGTTAAATTAACAACTAAATAAAAAACA
>JBBSXX010000061.1:0-2065 GCA_038045565.1 Nanobdellota archaeon | reverse complement strand
CGATAGTATATAATTAAATATACACTTTTAGGGTTTATAAATCTTTTCTTAAAATAAGTTTTTACTCTCGAAAAATAATTTTCAAAAAATTAATAAAAATTTTATTTTTCCATAATATCCTGCGTTTTTATCAGAGATAAACTTTAATTAGAATAATTTTAAATATATTTAATTATTTTAATAACAAGGATTTATATTAATATTTTCAATCTTAGATTATCAGATAAATCCCATTAGTAATGTTATCTAAAAGTTGTTTAGCTGGTTACAAACCTAAACAACTTTTCTGACTTAAAAGATTTTTATATTTCCAAAGCAATTCGCTCTCGCTGAGTTTTATCTCAACTCCAAAATCTCCGTTAGCTTTTGCTTTTTGTATTGTAGAACAAAATCCCTTTCCAAGTTCAGGAACATATTTTGAATGAACCATTATAACCATATCAGCATCTTTAATGTTATCATTAGTTTCTTTAACACTTCCCTTTTTAATAGAATAACTCTCTTCCCATTCTCTCTCGCCAGAATTAAAGTTATATAATCTAAATTCAATTACTGCATTGTTAGGAAGATCATTAATAAATTTCTGGCCCTCAAGATATTTGGGAAGAGAATCTTTTGTAACAATTACAGGATTTGAATCAACAATAACATTATTTGAATTTACAACATTTTTTATTTCAGTATTATTAATATGGTTATAATAAATAAATCCAGAAACTCCCCCAATTACTACTAGAAATATTACAACAGAAAAAACCATCAATCCCTTTATCATAAATTTAATCTCAAACTTAAGTTTAAATAATTTTTGCTAGACAAATTTATTTGTAGTTAATACCTTATGTTCTTGGCACAGGGATAAAATAAAGGTAACAATTCTAAATCAATCTACTTGATAAATTAAAATAACTTAAATGTAAATTTTTCTCTAATGGAAAATTTCTATTGTATGTATTAAATATAAGTTAATGAATTCATAAATTACAGATTTTATAAGTTCAGTTTAGATTACTCTAGTCCTCTTACTTTTTCTATAAAGAACAAATAAAACAATTAAAACAACAATTAAAAGTATAAAAGAGAAGAATAATACTATATATAAGCCAGAAACTCCAGAGCTTGTATCATCTACACTAGATCCTGTTAAAGAAACACTACTTGATTTAATAGTTTCTTTTTCTCCTTCATCTGAATTAGGGTTAATTCCATTGCCCACTGTAACCTCAAGCCATGTCCCAACACCTGCAATTTCAGGATCTTTATATATCAAAACCCCATGATACTTACCATTTTCATTTCCAGTTATACAAACATTTACAGTTTCCTTTTTGTTGAAGTTAACAGATTCAGGGTAATTTATATCAATTTTCAATTCATCAGCATATTTAGTATAATCACTAAGCTCTTTTGAATTTTTCAAACTCCATCTATCTTCTCCTGAAACAGATACACTTTCACCAGAAAAAATAATTAATTCCTTGCAAACTTCTTCTCCAATATCTCCTACAAATTCAAGATTTGCCCTTGAAAGTCCAAGGCTATTTGCATAAACTCCACTAGTTAAAATCAATAAAGCTAAAGCCAAAAATATAAATTTAACCCTCATTTTATAGAGTATAAATATCTATGGGAGTATATAAATTTTTTAACACTCCAATAGATATATTAAATAAACACTTACTAATCAGCTGAAACAGCAATTAAAATTATATCTGCATCTTCACCAATTAAATCACTGTCAATATTCCCATTAAAATCAGTTAAATCAAGCTTCACATACAAATTTTTAGAACTTGCCGTAATGTTCATATTAAATTCACCTATTTTTTTGGGACTTCCACTACTTTCTTTAAAATAAAGATTCTGAAAAATAGAATTGTCCGGATCAACTAGTTCTGGACGTACATTCATTTTTTGGCTTCCGGTTTTGTTTACTTGTATAACTAAATACGTAGTTGAACTGCCCTTTGAGACATTTCCTAAGAATAAATGGTCAGAAACCTGTATTCCTATTTCAGGCTCATTGTTTTCTGGATTGGCAAGAATATTTGCTTCCATATTTATA
>JBBSXX010000060.1:0-1662 GCA_038045565.1 Nanobdellota archaeon | reverse complement strand
AAACAGAAGAAGATTTTTTAGAAACTTATAATTTAATCAAAGAAATTAAACCTGAAGTGATTAATGTGGCTGCTTTCTCCTCAAGGCCTGGAACAAAAGCTGCAAAATTAAAACAAATTTCAACTGAGATTGTTAAACAAAGAACAAAAAAACTAAATGAATTATATTTAAGTTATAGGCCTTTAGTTGAGGAGAGGTTTTTTGCTAAGCAGCTTCCAAATTCTTCCGAAGTTGAGAAGAACGAATCAGAGGAATCATCTGATAAATTGGTGAAGCTAAAAGTCTCGTCTTAATATGGGGATTATCAATGGTTCCACCAGAATATGTTAGTCCATATATTTCTTCACTTGCTCTTTCTATAGGTAAACAAATTCTGTCTCTCCCATAAAAGTATCTGAAGTCTCCTTCAGAAAAATCTTCATAATGGTAGGCATTAAGTTCCATTCTACTAGGCCCTCTTCTAAAGGGTTGGTCTCTTGGAAATTTTTTTAAAAATGATTTAAGCTGTTCATAGATTATTTTCGGAATATATTCTCCTGTGAAATCTTTTCTTATAAAATCTGGTTTTGTTATTCCCCCTTCATAGAATCTCACCCAAGCAACTAAACCTTTATCTTCTATCATTTCTATACCATTAAACCATTCATGCCCTACGTAAGTATCTGTATAAGACAAACCATTTTTTCTATAAGGGCCAATTATTCTGAATTTAGCCCCCAATAATTTTACTTTCTTTTCATGAGCATTTGATTCATAGCTACATGCTGATCCTGCTTCTGCAAGAAATTTAGACCATTTTTGAATATCTGATTCTGTGGCACTTTCTATAAAGTTCATAATGTTTTCATAAATTGTTAGTTTTTAAGATTTATTGTATTTCACTAGTTTTATAGCAAAAACCATAAAACGAAAACTTTAAATATTTAAACGTATTTACGTTTTTACACATAAATTTAAAATTAATTAAAATAATAAAATGGTAAGCATAACAGTATCTGTTCCTGAAGAAACAAGAAAACTAATGAAGAAATTTCCCGAGGTAAATTGGAGTGGCTTAGTTAGGAAATCAATAATGGAAAAAGCTCAGAAATTAGCACTTAAAGAAGAGATGTTAAAGGAACTTAATAAAGAAAAGGACTTTAATGATTGGGCTGTAGAACTTGGAAGAAGAGCTAAAAAAGGAAGATTTGATAAAATAGCATCTCAAATTCATAATAAATGACATATTATTAATTTACAATGAGAATAATAATTGATAATAATATTGTTTTTTCTATTATGAAACCAGATTCAGTTTCATCTTTATTATTTTATAATATGTTGGAAAAGTATGAATTTTTTGCTCCATCATATCTTATTGAAGAATTTAATAATAATGAAAAAGAATGTTTTGCAAAGTCTAAAACTTCAATTGATGATTTTAAATTGAGAAAGAAAGAAGTATTTTCTAGAATTAAGTTTATTGAATTAGATTATTATAAAGAAGAAGTTAAAAAATTAATTAATTTAATCTCTGATAAGGATGATATTGTTTATCTTGCCTTAGCATTAAAGATGGATTGTACTTTATGGAGCAATGATTCTTTGCTTAAAAATCAAAATAAGGTAAGAGTTCTCTCAACAGAAGATTTAATTGAGATACTTTTTTAGAAGAAGTTGAAG
>JBBSXX010000059.1:0-2438 GCA_038045565.1 Nanobdellota archaeon | reverse complement strand
TGAGCCTCAAAAACTATTTAGTTTTTTAAGGCCTCAAAACCCAACGAACAAACCACACACTTTAGTGTGTGGTATAACTAAGAGGGTTTTGTGATTTGCTGTTAATAATTTATTTTTATTTGTTACCCAAAGAGGGTTGATAAGGGATACTCACTTATTAGGAAAATTTATGATTTAACTACAAGTGATTTTCTCAGTGATAATAGCATTTTTACATATTATTAGTTTGTTGCTATCAGAATCCTCTCCAGTTCTCTCACTAAACACAAATGGAATTACCTGAATTTGTTTGATTGTTTTATATTGAGCATAATTAAAAACTTCAAGATATTCTCTTCCAGAAGGTAATGCTGGATTAAAATAAACAAATCCATCTTCTTGAACGCTAGTTCCAATTTTAGAAAGAGCAGTTATCGGTTTAGAAGGAACATTAGTATCATTTGAAATTAGCACATTTACACCATCTAAATTAAACAGACCTTTATTTTCAAAAGTTATGTTTATCACACCATCAGAATCTCTGCACGAATATGAGTTTATTGCTATTGAAACTCCATCCGGACATTCCATTTTATCCTTAGGAAGTTGTATTTGAAGCCAAATATAAACAAACCCTGCCATTGAAACAGCTATAAGTATCAGCAATGTATAAGCAATTATTTCACTTAGGCCCTTTTTATCTTTCTTAATTATTTTATTCATTTTAAGTTTGAGTTCCCGGTTTTCTAATGAGGAAGAAGAAATTCTGCCCTTCATTTAATTTAAATTCATAATCTTTACCAGCAACATTTACCTTTATAACTTCACCTGTGAATTTCTCTATTTTATCTTCAAAAATTCCCCCATTTATCAGTATTGTTGTAGGAGTTCCATCAACACTCAATGAAACAGTGCCTTGAGTACCTTGGGTATATGAAAGGACATGCAACTCTCTTAAATCTTTATCCCCATATACAAAATAAATATCATTATCTTCACTTAAATATTCTGCATACTGGACAGTAAAATTTTCTAAAAGAGGATATAAATCACTCCCATTAAATAATCCATAATTAATAATAGATTCACTTTCAAGATTTAATTCCTCAGAAAGTTGTACTTGTCTAATTTGATCGGGTTTTGTTACAACATAATTTGTAACAGTTGCAATTCCAAAAAGCGCAGCAATAATCACAATTGCAGCAATAATATAAAACTGACCTCTTTTATTCATATAAACTAAAATTAAATTATCTTAATAAAGATTTGGTTTGGAAACCTTTTCCTAAAAGGTTTATTTAAATAAGTTGTGGGTTAAAGTTAAGGAAGGTAATGCTGTAGGAAAACTTGGTATTCTAAAGGAGGTGATGAAGTTAAAGGAGAGGTAGTGTTAGGAGAACCTTGGTTCTCCCACATTGTTAATAAAGATTTGGTTTGGAAAATACCTTTAATTATTTATGTAAAGACATGTAAAGACGTACCATAAAATTTCAAATCCAATTATGGCCAAGCAATTCAAAGACTTCTTCTTAGAATTTTATAATAAAGAAAAAAATGTTTACTAGAAAGTTTTAAATATTAGTTATACAATGTATAACTATGACAGTTATAGAAGCTAAAGTAAAACGCTGGGGAAATTCTCTTGGGATAATTATTCCTAGTGAGACTGTTGAAGATAAAAAAATTAAGGAAAATCAGAATATTAGTGTAATAATATTGGAAGATTCTAGAAAAGCATTTAGAGAAACATTTGGTATGGGGAAAGGAAAAATAAAAAAATCTGCTCAGGAAATAAAAGATGAACTCAGAAGAGACCTTTATAATGACTGAAAGTGAAGGAGAACATAATATAGAAAATACACTTTTCTTTGATACATATGCTCTTTATAAGATTTACGAAGGAGATAATAATTATAACAAATATAGGGAATATAAAATAGTAATAACAAAATTAAATTTATTTGAAATTTATCTAGCTATCTTAAGAGATTATGGTGAAGAGGATGCAGATAAATTATTTAATTCTTACTACAATTTAGTAAGGGATTTTGACAAAAATGTGATTAAACAAGCAGCTAAATTAAAAAATCAGTTAAATAAAAGAAATATCTCAATGACAGATTGCATAGGATATATTTTTGCAAAACAATTAGGAATAAAGTTTCTCACAGGAGACAAAGAATTTGAAAATTTAGATAATGTAGAATTTGTTAAATGAATATTTTTATAGTATAAAAATCCCAAGCAGATCTCAACGTATTTTTTGGAAACCTTAGATTTGTTAGAATCTGAGGTATGGGAATTATTATTCTCAACTACCTTTTCTTAAAAGGTTTATAGCGTAGACTCGGAGATCTGCTTATCAAAACTTATTGAGCTACCTTTAATCTTTCTCCGTTTTGCGACCCTGTAAGCACCATGTTTCCTGTTTAGGGCTGCTTCGATCAAGATCTGACCCA
>JBBSXX010000058.1:0-1642 GCA_038045565.1 Nanobdellota archaeon | reverse complement strand
CTCCATATTTACTATCAGAAGAACTAATAATTACATTTTTCATTTAATAATTTGTGTTTTTATATTAACCCCTCCATTAAGCTCATAATTAAATATAGGTTTCCTAATTTCTCCAACAAAGACTCTGTAAAACGCTCCGATTAAAGTTTTATAAATAAATCCAATCCTCCCTTCTTTTTTAATTCTTCGAGAATTTGAATAAAATTTGGTTTTATTCAAAACACGAAATCTATATTTAAATCCGCACCTTTTTATAAAGTCTGCATCTTCTGCAAATAAAATAGATTCATCAAAACCCATGACACCATTAAAAGCATTTTTCCAGCAATAAATGCAATTCCCTAAGGCTTGCGGAAAGTGTTTTGAGGTAAGCCTAATCCAAGTGTTATAAAATAAAAATAAAAACTTATCAACAAAATGATCAGACATTATTAATAATATGGGTGAAGCACAGCCAACTTTTTTTTGGGAAAATTCCAATAAACTCTTTTCTAAAAAGCCCTTGGGCAATACAACATCTGCATCTAAAAATAATAAGATTTCTCCCTTAGCAAATCTAGCTCCATTATTCCTACCAACACTTGGCAACCCCCCTTCCACTATCTTACAACCATAAAATAATGCTATCTCTCTTGTTCTATCTGTTGATTGGGCATCAGATAAGATAACTTCAAAATCTCTAAAGCTTTGTCTTTTAATTGATTCCAAAAGCCTTGGTAAGCATTCCTCTTCATTCCTTGTTATAATGATTATACTTAACATTTTTATTTTTTAAATTATAAAAGCGGGGACCGGGACTCGAACCCGGGAAAAGTCGCTCTCTACTATTCCTGTATCCATTACAGCAGCTGCAGGTTCGGCTTTCTAAAGACTATTTATCTTAAAGATATCGACCGCAGTAGCCGCTGTGCCATCCCCGCATATTTTTAGTCTTTCGTTTAAAGGAGTATTTGGGGTATAAAACCCTTTCGATTTCCATATATTGTATTTAGAAATATTCTTTAAGCTAACAAATCCTACTTTTTCGCTCCATTTCTTTAGCATTAAATTACCACTTAAAACAATAGAATAAGTACTATCACTTTGAGACTTTTTAACGTAAAAATTAAAACCACTAGACTCTAAAAATAACTTAATTTGATTAACAAGTCTAGGGCTAGAACTCTTAATTTCAAGTCTTGGGTAAGTAGGATACAGGCCTATTTTTGATTTTGAAAAATATAAGCATCCATCGGATTCAAATAAACCTCTTAAAATAGCAAACATTATTTTATCATTATTGATAAATTCTTGCGGCAGACTTGCAGAAAAGGTCTTTTTTCCATAAACCAAACCTAAATCAATTAATCTCTCTACAAATTCTTTATTATTGAATTGGATTCTTAATGATTTCCCTTTCTTTTCATTTCGCACAAATATTGCAGGCTTTTTATTTGTATTTTCAATCAAAAAATCTTGAATTTGTTTAAAATAATCATAATCCTCTTCTACATTTCCACATAATTCAAGTCTATAAACTCCGCTATTTTTATTATAGTAAATATTACCATCACCAATTATAAATCCAATTAACTCATAAATATCCATAAAAACCCCTTATTTATTTTAATAAACAAGATTATATAAAATTATGGTAGTTAAT
>JBBSXX010000057.1:0-1945 GCA_038045565.1 Nanobdellota archaeon | reverse complement strand
GAATTAAATCATCTTTTGGAATCATAGGTTCCTGAACAGGCACAGGACGAGGTAAAACCCTTGAAATCTCTCTAATAACTGGTTTCTCAATAGTTTTAATCTCAAGATTATGTATCTCCCTAATAATTCTAGGCTCAATAAGGAACAATAAAAGAATTCCGTAAAACAAAATTAAAATAAATCCTATAATAAGAGAATCTCTTAAACCAAGTTGAAAGAAAAATACGAAACTAAATTGGATAATTATCACAAAAACTCCAATAAGTATTGCAAAGAGAACATTTCTATTGCTTAAGACTTTTCTTTCATGAACAATAGGCTCAAATTTATGAACTTCGTGCCTTTCTTCCATATTATATCAAGTCAAATTAAGTTTATAAAATAAGCGTTTATCTTTTTTTACTAAGTTCTAACATTCTATCTAAAATTCTAGCTTTCATAGAACTATCAGATTTTCCATCGAAAGAATTTTCATAAAGTAGTCCCACAGCGGCAACTTCATAATAACCCCTTGTTCTTTCATACATGAAAGAATTAATTGTTAAATGGGCAACGGACATATCATCACTTAAAATTCCCTCTATGACATTATTGGGGACTCCATTAAATATAGCTGTAATTACAGCTCTCTCAATATTTATAACTACCATTGTAAATACGCTCCCGGCAGGACTTGAACCTGCGACCCCTAGCTTTCTTCTATTCCCTATAAAGGAAAGTTTGATAAAGAAAACCATTGGTTGTCTTTATTATTTAGAAGGCTAGTGCTCTATCCAAGCTGAGCTACAGGAGCTTCTATAAACTAATCTAGAAAAGAGGTATATAAAAATTTGCCTAAATCTCAATCTTCATCAAATCTTCAGCAAGAAATGAATTTTTAAACAATTTCCTGGCTTCTTTTTCAAAATCCTTTTCATTGGATTCATATTTTTGACTTATATGAAGCAATATAAGCTTCTTAACTTTAGATTTCTTTGCTATACTAACTGCTTGTTTTAAGGTCATATGTTTATGCTCTTTAGCCAAATCTTCATCGTCAAAATAAGTAGATTCAGAAATTAAAAGATCAGAATTCTTAGAAAGTTTCTCTATATTTTTATTTTCCCTAGTATCTAAAACAATACTTACTTTTCTTCCTTTTTGTAAATAAGTGATGTCTTTTGACTTAATTTTTTTCCCATCAATCATAACATCATTACCCTCCTTTAATTTTTGAATTATTGGAGAAAATCCTAGTTTAAGTTTTTTTAATTTATTCTTATCAATTCTTAATTTGTCCTTTTCTATAAAACTATAAGCTAAACATTCAGTCCCATGTAACATTTGTTCAGCTTCTATTTTAAAATCTTTATTCTCAAAAACCTTTCCAGAAGAAACTTCATGAATTTTAAATTTAATTTTTCCAACATTAACAAAAAGACTCATTATTTTATCAATATAACTTTTAGTTCCCTTAGGACCATAAATTTCCAACTCCCGGTTATAATTATTCAATGCCAATGTTTGAAGCAGTCCAGGTATACCTAAAACATGATCTCCATGCCAATGTGTAATAAAAAGTCTGTTTATTTTGCATGGATTCAATCTAGCCTTTCTAATCTGCCTCTGAGTCCCCTCTCCACAATCAAATAGCATATTTTCATCTTTATATCTCAAAAAAATGCTAGGGTGATTCCTTCTAATAGTGGGCACTGCACTTCCTGTCCCCAAAAACACAATTTCAATTTTCTCTGTCATGAAGTAAGTAATAAAATCCCATTTATATATCTTAATAAGGTGTAAAAAATATGTAAAAATTAAATGATGCTCCAAGAATAAAATAAACTTAAACACAATTGCCTATTATTAAATTAGGAAAAGATATTGCTATTAACTAAAATATAGCTTATAAAAAAGCATAATTCTCATTACCTCCAATAGACACAAGAATTATTCAGTTACCGTG
>JBBSXX010000056.1:0-1785 GCA_038045565.1 Nanobdellota archaeon | reverse complement strand
AAAAAAATGTTAATAATAAAGTTCTAATATGCTGTCCATCAACATCTGCATCTGTATTATGGCAACATAATCCTCCAAAACCAGCTATAAAATTTTCATCTTCATCAACTGAAAAATCATACACCACCCCTTCACTAGGTTTAATCTCTGAAATCTCTTTAACATTAAGAGCCACTAAATCATCTGAAATTACCTCAAATTTAGTATTTATAGAAGGGAATAGACTCGCTAATTTATTATTAAGGTGTGCTGAATTTCTATGAGATTCCCAAACTTTCTTTAAATAATTTAAATCGTTTTTACGAATAATACTCAGAATATAAGCTTTATTTTTAGAAATTATTAATTCATTACTAGATGGTTCTTTCACATACATTCCAGAAATTACTCCATGAGCTAATAACAAATACATTAATTGATTAGCCATATCTTTAGAAGTTGTTGTAAATGAAATTCCATTCTTGCTTATAGTGCCATCACCCAAAAAGTACATTTTTAAAAATTCTATCTGTAATTCCTTGCTTATATTATATATTAAATCGGGAAATTTCTTTGTTTCTGAAGAATAACTCTTAAAACCAAATAATGTCTGCCAAAATAAACTTGCCACTCGATTAACAAGTTTTAATTCATGGCAATTTCTCCTTGAAAAAGAAATCTTTGGCATTAACTTAAAAACATTAAAAAAAGAAGTTTTTAGTTCATCTACTAAAGGAATGTTATTATTGCCTATTGCCAGCCTAATCCCGTTTCTTTGTGAACATGAACCCTCTGCCATCCAAAATCCTAATAATTTCATAAAATCCTCATTTACAGAAATAAATCTTGATATGCCTAAATAATTATAATGTGTTGGACATATCTTAACATCCCTATCAAGAAATTCTAAATCATCTTTTTCAAGATTATTAAGAGAAATATAAGATTTTAATTTATTTCTTTTTGAATTTTTATATTGGGTTTTCCAGGTATAATCAAGTTTAGACGCAACAACCTGAACTTGAGAAAGGGCATAATTTTTATTTACCTCTAAAGTTTCAATATAATTAGTAAAGTTTGTAAGTGTTGGTTTTGATTTTCCGTTTTCCCATTCATAATAAGTGCATGGTTGCTTAATTTTTAATTTTTGACATAATTCTTTTTGAGAAAATTTCTTTTCTTTTCTTTTTTGGATAAGAAATTCTCTAAATTCATTTGGGATAATTACTCTTTCATCAACTAACTCAGGATTATCTTTATAATTTTCTCTTATTTTATGTTTAATCAAATTTTTAACAGACTCTCCATGAATATATATTTGGCAATTAATTTTATTTTTATTTTCTAAAAGAAGTGCAAGAACATCTATTTCCTTAAGAGCAGAATAATTATATAAAGGAAGATTAGATGGAGCAACAACTTTATCTCCTTTTTTTATTTCATTTCCTTTTTTAAGTTTAACCTCTTTATTTTCATAAACAAAGATACTATGTGAAGAAGTTACCTTTACATTTCGTCCATAATCAGTTTTAATCTCATATAATTTCTCTTCAATAGGATGCCTAATAACTGCCTTTATTGATTTAAACTGGGTCTTTCTTGTATTAAGATTAAAACAAAGAACTTTATAAGCCGAAGGATTAATATTGGTGTCGATTAATCTATTAATAAATTCACCTATTTTCACAAATTTTACTTCATTGAAAGGTGTTTGAATAAACGTGCCTTCTTCTCCATCAACACTCATTATAATAACTTTTGCATATCTTAATTTTTTAATATCAAAATTCTCTTTTATTCCAGCCC
>JBBSXX010000055.1:0-1900 GCA_038045565.1 Nanobdellota archaeon | reverse complement strand
AATAAAAAACAAATAAAATGGCAAAAATACCTGCGACACAAAATAGATTGTTTAAGAATGCATTTTTATGCAAGCACTGTGGTGCTAAAATTATAGTTGCACCAAAAAAAATATTAGATGGAAAAGTTCAATGTAGAAGGTGCAAGAAGAAATCTTTCAGAGCATTTAAAAGGAAGTAAATTCTTAACAATTATATAAGACAAAATGGTAAATTTCTATATATATGATATAACTTTCTTAGTGCTTTTTACTGCTTTTGTTATATGGTTTCTTTATACAAGAAGAAGAAATCTTAAAAGAGAGGGCCCCTTGTATCTTTATAGAACCAAGTTTGGAATAAAAGCTATTGATTATATTGCGAAGAAATATAAGAAAAGTCTTAATGTATTACAATATGTTTCTATTATATGTGGATTTATTTTAATGATAGCTATCATTGCTCTTTTTTTCCAGATAACTTATATTTATGTCTCTTCACCAGAGGTTGTTAGAAGTGTTAAAGTTCCCCCAGTAATCCCTCTTATACCGTATTTACCTGAAATATTTAAACTTGACTTCCTACCTCCATTTTATTTTACATATTGGATTTTAATTCTTGCAGTAATTGCTATAACTCACGAATTTGCTCATGGGATCTTTGCGAAATTCCATAATGTTAAAGTAAAATCAACAGGATTTGGTTTCCTTGGACCTTTTTTAGCAGCATTTGTTGAACCTGATGAAAAACAGATGGAGAAAAAATCTGTTAAAGCTCAACTTTCGATATTATCGGCTGGAACATTTGCAAATATAATAATGTCCCTATTATTTATTGTTGTTTTAATATTATTTTTCCTTGCAGTATTTATTCCTGCAGGAGTTGTATTTAATTCGTATGGATATGCTTCTGTTAATATATCTGAAATTTCAAAAATTAATGGTAATTTTATAGATAGTCCCAATCCTGAGAAAATTCTTCTTAATCTAAATAAAACAAATGAAAATAATCTGACAAGAATTTATGTTGATAATAGATCTTATCTTGTTGATAATAAAGCTTTCCTTGAAAATATAAAAAATACTGGGGAGATAATTTATGTTTATGAAGATCTTCCTGCCGTTAATGCAGGTTTAAAGGGAGCTATAACTGAAATTAATGGGGTTAAAATAACAAACCAGGAAGCTCTGAGATTTGAATTAGATAAATATACGCCCGGAGATACAATTATTGTTAAGACTAACCTAAATCATGAGGAAAAATTAAATACAATTACCCTAGGTTCCAACTCTCAAGGCAAGGCAATTATTGGAATTAGTTTCCTTCAACCAAATGTCAAGGGTGTTAAAGCAATAATTTATAATTTTATAAGCAATATAAAAAATCCAAATATCTATTATGAAAATAGAATTGGAAGTGATTTAAGCACTTTTATTTATGATTTACTTTGGTGGATGATATTTCTAAATCTTAGTGTTGCTTTGGTTAATATGCTTCCTTTGGGAATATTCGACGGTGGAAGAGTTTATTACCTTACAATATTACATTTTACAAAATCTAAGGATGTTGCAAATAAAGCGTTTAAGTGGACAACTTGGTTCTTCTTATTACTTCTTGCACTAATTATGATTTTCTGGGTTTTTTCTTTCATTTAGTTTCCCGTCGATAAAATAAAATTATTTTTAATTAAAATTTTTCTCAAATAAATTTTTTATGAAAAAATAGAAAGGTATATAAATGATTTTTTGTTTTCTTATATATCAATTAAAAAAGAGGTAAATAAAAATGGCTAAGAAAAAAGCAGCTAAGAAAAAGAAAAGATAAATTTTGCTAATCAATATTATACTTTAATATTTTATGCAATTTATCTTTTTATTTTTTTATTTATTATTTTTTTATTTATTTAAAGCTTGTATAACAAAC
>JBBSXX010000054.1:0-2402 GCA_038045565.1 Nanobdellota archaeon | reverse complement strand
GGAGCATATATTGCTCCTAATGATGCATAACTCATTAACGTAAACAATAGGGTAAATAAAATAAATACTACCAAAGCAACTATTTTTCCCCATTTCTTATTTTTAATAATGGCAAAAGACGAAAAAATTAAAAGTAAAGATATAAGAAAAATAGGGATTGTATAAATAAGGACTAACACTCCAAATCCTTCACTAACATTAAACTTTCCAAGAGAAAGGTAAAAAATAGAATATAATAAGCTTGCCGATATTCCTATAATAGAAATCACAAGCGAATAACTACCAGCAATTTTATTCTTATTCATACTCTTCTATGTTAATTTCATATTTAAACTTTAGTAAAATAGAAAACGCCCCCGGAAGGACTCGAACCTTCGACCCCACGGTTTCTGTTTCTTAAAATCTACTTAAGTAGACATAGATTTAACAGCCGTGTGCTCTACCTGCTGAGCTACAGGGGCTTAATGATAAAACCCAGCAAAATAGATTTATAAAACTAACTACCTAACCTTTCTCTGACTTTTATGTCCTCTTTCTAAATAAGTATAAACATTCCCATGTTTGCTTCCCCGAATTATAGAAATTACACCTTGAAGAGCTTTCTCAAAATCATCTGTCCGAGAAATAATTGCAACATCATTATCTTTCACAACTATAAAAGAATTTGAAAGATCTCTCAACACTTTTAATGCTTTCCCCTTTGTACCAATAATTCTAGATTTTATAACATCAAGATCATGTCTTTTAGTATAACTTTTAATATTAACAATGTTGAACATATAATCATCATTCAACAAAAGCAAAGCATCTTCCATAAGGAAAGGAAAATCTAAAGCAAGTAAAACTCTTTCAGCAAAATATTCATCAACTTCGTTTCCAGAAATTACAAGCCTTCCACCCTTAGAAGAAATTTTAACTTTTAATTTCTTTTCCAACTCTGGAAGATTACCAAGAATCTTTCTTACAGATTTTACATAAATTTCTTTCATTTTAAGTTTATTTACAAAGCATTATCAATCTCTTTTAAATAACCTTTTTCTCGTAAAGAATTAATTTCATTTGGATGATACTTATAAACAACATCTCCTTTCTCTGCATCAAATTCCCAAGGCTCAACTAAAACATAATCTCCTTCTCTAATCCATAATGCTCTTCTAAATCTTCCAGGAACTTTACAGTTTCTAACTTTACCATCATTACACTTAACAAGCATTCTGCTCCCCCCTACTCTTTGATCAATAAGACCGATAATCTGGTTTTGTCTTGGGAGTCTAACTCTAAAAGTCTTATTCTCATCATGATTTTGTTTATTTTCCATATAAAAAAATTAAAAAGACTACTAAAAAATCTTCGGTTATCAACCAAATTTAATAAGCTTTTTTAGCTCCTTCTTTTATAGCATGCATAGCCTTTTCCTCAGACATCATAGCACTCATTTTAGTCCCACATTTACTGCAAGTACCTTGACCCATGAATCCACCCCTAGCAGTTTTCATAATTGCTGGGTTTTTCATCTGTGATTTTGCCTTACACTTAACACAATATCCTTCTACCATAACAAACCTCCTTATATTCATATAAAATTTTGAACAATTGAGGATGGATTAAAGCATTTTTAAAGATTCCTGTTTTACTATTGGAATCTTTAAGCCAAGAAAACATGCATTTTTTCTGGTCCCAAAGAATTTTTCAATTCTTTTGGCACAAGAATCTTTTATTCTTAATGTTTAAATGCTTTATTATAAAATATTACTCTAGAAAAATAAAAATTAAATAAAATAAAGAGAATTAAATAAATAACCACATTAATTAAATAATTGTAGTTACATTACCTAAAAAAGTAAAAGGTAAATTATCAAATTTTAATCTAAAGAAAATGCTATATTGTTACCTAAAGTTTAAATTATCTTAAAAAGTTTAAAGCCTTCCAAGAGAATGCTTAGCTCCACAAGCCAAACAATGAATAAACATTAATCCATCCTGTTTTATCAATGCAGTATCGGGCTTCTTGCATTCTTTACATGTAACAAATGCATTAATATAAAGATTAATTTTATCATTAACTTGGGAAATTTGTAATTTTCTATTGAGCATAAGTCTTTCATTTTCAATTTTTGAAAAGGTAGCAAGTTCTTTTGAAAGGAATTTCATAACATGTTCTGGTTGTCTTCTGAGATAATTACATATTTGTAAGAAATTTTCAACATAAGTTTTATTCCCAATTACTTGAATATTTGCTTTCGGAACCTCAAACCTTTCTCCGCTAGAAGATTTAATAGGTTTTACCTTTTCATAAGCTTCATTTAACAGTTGTTCATATTCTTCCATATATTTCTATCACTTATTCACTTTAAAAACCTTTATAATTAATAAAATATTAAATAAATTATGGGTTGGAAAAA
>JBBSXX010000053.1:0-5843 GCA_038045565.1 Nanobdellota archaeon | reverse complement strand
CATATAATTAAAGGTGTTAAGATTTTGAAGTTTGATAAGTGATTAGTTTCTTATAGCCATAAACCAGGATCTTTCTTTATTATAGGTTTTTCTTGTACCCCAAATTTTTCTAAAGTAATTTAGGGAGTATACTTTATTAGGGCCATCTATAGGGTCCATAAGAGTTATTTTGTTAGGTGTTATTTTTCTAACAACAGCGTAGTGACCGTCTTTTTCAATTGGGTGGAAATAGCAGATTATTATTTTATAATGATTTTTATAGTAGTATTTTAGCTCATCAATTGTTGCTTCTCTATTTACACTATAACGTAACTTGTATTTTTCTGTTAAACTTAAGAAATCTCTATGATTTGTCCCTCTGATTTTATTTGTCCCTAGAATCTTTGTTATCTCTTCTTCAGATTTTTTAATGCCTAAACTAGCTAAGACCATTCTCATACATGCCGGACCGCAAGTATATTTGGTTTGTTGCTCGTAATACGGAATCTGGACCATCATCTGAATTCTCCATAGTTCTTTTAGTCATTTTGAGTAAAGTACAGTATTGGAAGCCTTTTCACCCTTTAAAAGGTTTTGCTTAGCCTTCAATCTTAGAATTTATGTAAAAGTTTAAATACCCCTTAATAGAAACAAAAATATGAATAATTTAGATATTGAACTTGGAAAAGAAATAGATAGAGAATTAATTAGAAGTCTTCAGGGAAATGCTGTTCAATTTAACCTTAAACATGAACCTATTTCTCTTAAAGAATTTGAAGGAATACCATTTATGGCTATTTTGGGTAGAATGGGGTATAATAAGGTTGAAATGTTTTATATGAGTAGAAATGAGGGTGCAGATTTAAATGATTATTGGAATCTTTCAAATTTAACTCGTTATAGTAATTGTGTTGTAGATTTAGATAATATTCAACAAATT
The DNA here is from genome assembly GCA_038045565.1 of Nanobdellota archaeon. Lineage (GTDB taxonomy): Archaea > Nanobdellota > Nanobdellia > Pacearchaeales > GW2011-AR1 > JACPLR01. The sequence continues at coordinate 4,924 of JBBSXX010000053.1, read as the reverse complement.
GGAGCTATGGGAATAACTTCTAGTGCTTATCTTCAATATATTACCGGAATGCCTGACACAGAGAGTGTTATTAAAGAAAAGTTAAAATAAATTAAAAAATTAGTATCTTTTAACAAAAGAACCCAATAATTTTAGTATTTGCCTTCAGCCTTCAGATGCTCTATGTATCTTTCAGCTTGCATAGCTGCTTGACAACCTGCTCCTGCTGAAGTAACAGCTTGTCTAAAGATGGGGTCTTGGACATCTCCTGCAGCATATACTCCTGGAAGGTTGGTTTTTGATAATTTATCTGTTATAATATAACCTTCTTTGTCTAACTTTATTTTACCTTTAAAGATAGAAGTGTTTGGAGTGTGTCCTATGGCTAAGAAAAATCCATCTGTTTTAATTTCAGATATTTTATTTGTTTTAAGATTTTTTATTTTAATTGCTGAAACTGATTTATCTCCTAAAACTTCTACTATCTCTGTATCCCATATAATTTCTACTTTATCATTTTTTTTATTTAAACTTAGGATTCTATCCTGCATTATTTTACTTGCTTTGAATTCATCTCTTCTATGTATTAAATAGACCTTTTTTGCAAATTTATACAAAGCTAAAGTTTCTTCCATTGCACTATCTCCACCACCAACTACTATTGTTGTTTTTCCTTTGTAAAGAGCTGCATCACAAACAGCACATGTAGAAACTCCTCTACCGAAAAACTTATCTTCTCCTGGGATTCCTAGCTTTCTTGCTGAAGCTCCTGTTGCAATTATAATTGTTCTTGAAATATATGTTTTTCCTCCAGCTTCTATTTCAAAATTATTTTCTTTTTTATTGAATTCAAAACTATCTGCATTTTCTTGGAGATATTTTGCTCCAAATTTTTCAGCCTGTTTTTTAGAATTTAAAACTAGTTGAGGACCATCTACACCATTTGGAAAACCTGGAAAGTTTTCAACTATTGTTGTAAGACTTAATTGATCTGGTTCATAGCCTGCAATTACTAATGGATTTAGATCAGCTCTAGCTGTATAAAGCGCTGCTGTGTGAGCTGCTATCCCTCCCCCAATAATTATCACATCAAAAATAAAAACCTCCTCCGGGGTTTCCATAGAGAACTTTGTTCTCTTGGCCAAAGAAGCTACGCTTCTTATGGTTATGAATCCAGGGACCACGTTTTTCTTTCATGTTTATTATTGGGCTAAATCATATTTAAAGTTTATTAACAATGAACCCAACAAAGTTCTTTGAACTTTGTGCCCCAAAATCTATAGAGATTTTTAGGGTTTAAAAAAGGTTCCCAAATAAAATTAAAAATTTTCTATGTTTAAAGTTTATTACCTGAGGGGTATTAAAAACGATTAGGTAATAATGCTAATATTTTTTATGTAGAAATAATGTAATTAAATTTTTAACCCCATAAATGTAAGACTTTACTTTATTTTTAAATATTTTTAATTGTTACCTAAATTTCTATGTGGTTAAATGATAATTATTATTTTACTTACATTTAAAAATTAAAGATAAATTAAATGTTTTCAAGATTTAAATGTGAAATTGACCAGTTTTTATTTTTTAATATTTCTTTTGGATCATAAATTCCTTTTTTTGCACCCATAAGACTCATATTAGGCTCTCCATGACCACTACTTTCTAACAAATAATCAGAATTTACAAAATACCCTATATCTGGAATAGGACTTTGATCTACTCTTACATAAGTCCAGTCAGGAACAATAAATCCTTTTTCTCCTATAATAAAAAAATATTCTGGTCCATGAAAAAGGTTATCTGCAGACATTCCATTGTGTTCTCTTAAATATTCTTCTAAATCTCCTCTAATTTCAGGAGAGTATGGCTTGAATAAATCATTAACATTCATAAAGACTATGGATATAGCTTTCTTATAAATATTTCTCCAGTATATTTATATAATATATTAACCAATTATTATTAATTTATAATGGAAAGATTAAGAAAGAGAGATATTGCAAAGTTCATTTCTTTAATTATTTTAATTATTGTATTCTTGGGAATTGTAATTTATTTTAATTTACAAGGGCATATAAATATTGACATTATTCAAGATGAGATAAAGAGTTATGGTGGTGCCGCTCCAATTGCATATATTGTTATTTACATTATTGCTTTAGTTACTTTTTTCCCTATAACTCTTTTAACTATATTAGGAGCTATTTTATTTGGAAGTATTTACGGGAGTATATATTCAACAATTGGAGCTTTAATAGGAGCAATTATTGCATTTTATATTGCAAGATTTTTGGGGAAGAGGTTTGTTGATAATCTTACTGAAATAAAATTCAAGAGAATTAAGAAATATAATCAACAGATAGCTAAAAATGGTTTTGCAGCCACGTTTGTTGCTAGAATATCTCCTGTTTTACATTATAGTGGGTTGAGTTATCTGCTAGGATTAACAAGAGTTAGGTTTTGGGATTATTTTTGGGGAAGTTTCATTGGAATAGCTGTTTGGATTATTATTGTGACTTATTTAAGTGATTCACTTGTATCATTAAAACCAACAGATATTATAATATCAAGCATTTTATTTGTAATTTTAATATTTATCCTCCCAATATATCATTATATTAAGAAATATATAAGATATTTAACTAACAAAAAAGATAATAATCAATCTTTAGGGAAGCAAAATGAGAATAAATATTCTCATACTTCAGATTTTAAAAAATCTAAGGTTTCCAAAACTAAAGAGAAATAATTATCTTATTGATTTATAACCGTTTGGAACACCATTCTTTGAAAGAACTATCTGCCAGAGCTGAAGATTTCTTGCTCTAAATCCAGCTGCACAACTTAATAAATAGTATTCCCACATTCTTCTAAATCTTGCATTATATTTATGCTTATCAAGATTATTCCAATTTGATGATATGTTTTTATACCAAGACATTAAAGTTTTGTCATAATTTGCTGACATGTTATGCCAATCTTCCATTACAAATAAACCTTCAATTGATTCTGCTATTTGTTTAATAGAAGGCAACATAGAATTTGGGAAGATGTATTTTTCTATCCATGGATCTGTAGAATTTGAAGATATATCTCCTCCAATTGTGTGAAGTAAAAATAAACCCTCATCTTTTAGATGTTTATTTGCAACTTTCATATATTCTTTATAGTTTTTAACTCCAACATGTTCAAACATTCCTAAAGAGACTATATGATCAAATTTTTCATTTTTATCTAAATTTCTGTAATCTTGCAAACGAATTTCAACATCTAATCCCTTACAAATTTCTTTTGCAAGTTTTACCTGTTCTTTTGAAACTGTTATTCCAATAACTTTAACTTTATATTTTTCAGCAGCATATTTTGCAAAACTTCCCCAACCACATCCAATATCTAGGATTTTTTGTCCTGGTTTTAAGTTTAATTTTCTGCAAGTTAATTCTAATTTATCTTCTTGAGCTTTATCTAAATTCTTTGCTCCCCATTCCCAATATCCACATGTATATGTTAGTCTTTTGTCCAACATTAAACTATAAAGATCATTTCCAGCATCATAGTGCTTTTCTCCAATCTCAAAAGCTCTTGACTTGCTTTGGAGATTTATTAATTTGGCCTTTAAAATATTAATTATTAATGGAAGAGTTATTTTAAGATCTCGGTCTAGTTTTGAGCTTAATACTTTATAGAAGAATACATCTAATTGCTTACAGTCCCAATCTCCATCCATATAACTCTCTCCCAAACCAAGAGTTCCTTGAGAAAATACTCTTTGATAGATTCTAGAATTATTTACTTTAATATCCCATGAATTTTTTCCATTTATTTTAATCCCTGCTTTATTTAAAAGAGATTGAGCTTGAGATTCAAATTTATCTTTTGTCATGTTATTATTTGAGAATGGATATTTATTAATTTATCTTTTTGTTGCTTTGAATGCAAGGTAAGTGGGTATTTTGAATCTTGATTTTGGGACAATATCTGCCTGATCAATTCCTTCTTCAAAATCAACTAAATCAAATAATTGAATTAATGGTGACAAATAATCTCTCATTATGTGCGAAGGACATATAACATTTATTTGGCCATATAATTTAACTTGTGTGTCTTCTTCTTTATAATAATCCTTTGTTGGTTTTGCCATTAGATCAACTAAAGGATGTCTTGCAACTGCGATAAAATCCCCATTTGGTTTTAAAACTCTTGCAACTTCTTTATATGTTTCTTTTAATTCTTCTTTGTCTAAATAGTGTAGACTAAATCTTGTTACTACTGTATCAAAAAATTCATCTCTAAATGGAATGCTTGTATGTCTAGCTAATTTCAATCTTTCTGGGGCAACTAAACTCATAGCTTCTGCTAACATTACTTTAGAAGCATCTGTCCCATAAGCATCAAAACCTTTTTCTAAGTATTTTACTAAATCTAAACCTGTACCACAACCAAGATCAAGTAAAGTTTTGTTTTTGTTTTGATCATATGCCTTAGAAGGCCAATCAATTTTGCAGTGAATAAATATTCTAGCACTATCTGGATTTGATGCATAAAAAGTTCTTCGAGCTTCTAAATAATCTCTTCCAATTTGGTTATATTGTGTTGCTCTAGAATTCTTGGTATAACTATAATTGATTGGTTGCCATGCTTAGCTATCTTTTTTGTTATTACAAACTCTTTATTTTTAATTGAATTTTCCATTTTTTATACATAGTCTATGTATAAATCGCAAGAAATAGAGTTTTTAAACCTTTCTATTATGTGTAACTTGATAGTAACTACATATTTGGGAAATGGTAATTTATATAAAAGAAAATTATTTCCTACTTTTATAGGAGAAATTGAAAAGAAAAATCAAAATTAAGTTTATTTATTATGGAGCTGGAACTTATCATGAAAGATAGGCCATATCGCCTTTTTAAGACAAGAAAAATTCAACATATTTTTGTTTCAT